>JAEZEZ010000002.1 GCA_023432855.1 Pseudomonadota bacterium
GTCGGCAAGACGACCACCGCCCGCCTGCTCGCCCGCGCCCTCAACAACGAGACCGACGTCATCGACCGGCCCTCGCTGGAGCTCACCGCCCACGGCCGGCACGACGCCGCCATCATGGCCGGCCAGCACATGGACGTGGTCGAGATGGACGCCGCCTCCCACACCGGCATCGACGGCATCCGCGATATCATCGAAAGCGTCCGCTACGCACCCGTAGAGGCGCGCTACAAGGTCTACGTCCTCGACGAAGTCCACATGCTGTCGAACCAGGCCTTCAACGCCCTGCTGAAGACGCTGGAGGAGCCCCCGCCCCACGCCAAATTCATCTTCGCCACCACCGAGATCCGCAAGGTGCCGGTGACCATCCTGTCGCGCTGCCAGCGCTTCGACCTGCGACGGGTCGAGCCGGAGGTGCTGGTCGCCCACCTCGAAAAGGTGTGCGCCGCCGAGGGCGCCCTGGTCGAGAGCGAGGGCCTGGCCCTCATCGCCCGGGCGGCCGAGGGCTCCGTGCGCGACGGACTGAGCCTGCTCGACCAGGCCCTGGTGCAGGCCGACCGCGGCCAGATCGTGAAGGCCGAGGTCGTGCGCGACATGCTCGGTCTCGCGGACCGCTCGCAGACCATCGCCCTGTTCGAAAGCGTGATGGGCGGGCGCATGGCCGAGGCGCTGGACCAGTACCGCACCCTATACGGCTTCGGGGCCGACCCGTCCCAGTTGATGGGCGACCTGCTGGAACACTGCCACGGCGCGACCATCGCCAAGGCGCTCGGCCCGGACGCTACCCGCCTGCCGAACGACCAGGCCCAGCGGCTGGCCGCCATGGGCTCCACCGTGTCGGCGGGCGCCCTCTCGCGCGTCTGGCAGATGCTGCTCAAGGCCTATGACGAGGTGCGCCGGGCGCCCGATCCGGCCGCCGCGGGCGAGATGGCCCTGGTGCGCCTGTGCTACGCCGCCGATCTGCCGGGGCCGGAGGAAGCCCTGAAGCGGCTGCAGTCCGGCGAGCCTCCGGCCGGAGGAGCCGGACCCTCTACGCCGTCCGGCGGCGGCGGAGGTGGAGGCGGCGCCGCCCGCGCGGCCGTGCAGGTGCGCGCGGCCGCCGAGCCCGAGTTCGCCCGGCCGCAGAGCTTCGACGAGGTCATCACCCTGATCGGCCAGCGCCGGGACATCGGCCTGAAGCTGGATGTCGAACGGTTCGTGCGGCTGGTGTCGTTCAAACCGGGCATGATCGAGTACGAGCCAGGCCCCAATGCGCCGGGCGACTTGCCGCGCCGGCTGTCGGCGCGCCTGAAGGAGTGGACCGGCCAGACCTGGCTGATCGCGGCCCAGGGCGGCGGCGGGGCCGAGAGTCTCTATGAGCGTGAACGCCGCGAAAAGGCTGAGGATCGCGCCCGGCTGGAGCAGGACCCCTTCGTGCTCGAGGTGAAGCGGGTCTTCCCCGGGGCCGAGATCACCGAGGTGCGCACGCTGGACGAACCCACGCCCGCGCCCTCGGAGGGCACGACCGACGACCCCGACGAGGACTAGGCCATGGCCGAGGTGCGCGACTGGAACACCTGGCGCACACAGGCGGCCAGCCTTCTTGAACGCAGGACCGGCGAGGGTGTCGAGACCTGGAAGGCGCGCGTCAGGTCGGAGGGGCCCGACGACGAGAAGGCGCTCAAGGCCTGGCTCGGCGCGCGCGGCGTCGACGGTTACGCCCGCATGCTGCTCGTGATGGAGCGGTTCGGCTACCCGGATTTCCTCACCGCCAGCGCCGACGAACTGGTCGACGCCCAATCCGCGGACAGGCCCGCGCTGCGCCCGATCTACGACGCCCTGCTGGACGAGGTCTCGGACATGGGCGAGGTGACGGTGCAGGCGCGAAAGGGCTACGTCTCGCTGCTCACGCCGCGCCGGACCTTCGCGCGCGTCCAGCCGACCACGAAGTCCCGCATCGACGTCGCGCTCAGGCTCGACCAGGCGCCGGAAGGCCGCCTTGCGCCCCACCGGGTGCATGAACACATGCCCGTGGCGCTCCAGTTCTCGTCTCCCGGGGACCTGGACGAAGAGGCGATCAGCTGGCTCCGGCGCGCCTACGACGCCAACCTCTGAAACGCCGCTCCCCAACCGCCCGGGGAGCCGGTAAACAGTCGCCTTTCACAGTTCAGGAGACCGCCGTGGCAGACCTCAACGCCCTCATGAAGCAGGCCCAGGCCATGCAGGAGAAGCTGCAGGCGGCCCAGGCGAAGATGGCCGAAACCACGGCCCAGGGGACGTCCGGCGGGGGCATGGTGGAAGTGACCCTGAAGGGCGGCGGCGAACTGACGGCGCTGCGCATCGACGAGAGCCTGCTCGCCCCGGGCGAGGGCGAGATCCTGTCGGACCTGATCGTGGCCGCCCACGCCGACGCCAAGCGCAAGCTCGACGCGGCGCAGGCGGAACTGATGCGCGAGGCCGCCGGGCCCATGGCCGGCATGCCCGGCATGCCGAAGCTGTTCTAGGTGGCCGCCTCCGCCGGGCCCGAGATCGAGCGGCTGATCGGCCTGCTCGCCAAGCTGCCGGGCATGGGCCCGCGCTCGGCCCGGCGCGCCACCCTGGCGCTGCTGAAGAAGCGCGAGCAACTTCTGACGCCGCTGGCCGAGGCCATGGCCGACGCCGCGGCCAAGGTTCGGCCGTGCTCCGTCTGCGGAGCGCCGGACACGCGGGATCCCTGCGCCATCTGCGCCGACCCCGAGCGCGACGCGAGCCTGATCTGCGTGGTCGAGGAAGCGGGGGCGCTATGGGCGATGGAGCGGGTGGGGGCTTTCCGCGGCCGCTATCACGTGCTCGGCGGCCTGCTGTCGGCGCTAGACGGGGTGGGGCCGGACGCCCTGCGGGTCGCCCCCCTGGTCGACCGGGCCTCCGAGGGGGCCGTGCGCGAGGTGATCCTGGCGCTTCCGGCCACGGTCGACGGCCAGACCACGACCCACTACCTCACCGACCGCCTGGCCGGCTCGGACGTAAGCGTCACCTCGCTGGCGCGCGGCGTCCCGGTGGGCGGCGAACTGGACTGGCTGGACGACGGCACGATCGCCCAGGCCCTGAGGGCGCGCAGGCCCGCCTGACATGCTTGCGCTCGAAGGGTTCCTCTTCGGCCTCACCATCGCGGCCGCGATTGGCCCGATCGCCCTGCTGATCATGAACTACGGGATCCGGTTCGGTCCCTGGGCCGGCTTGCGCAGCGGCGCCGGCGCGGCGAGCGCCGATTTCCTCTATGCCCTCGCCGCGCTGTTCGCCGGCGTCGCCATCACCGCGGCGATCGGTCCGCGACGCGTGGTCTTCGAGGTCGCGGCGGCGGGCATACTGATCGCCTATGCCGTATTCATGTGGACGGCGGCGTGGAAATCGACGGGGGAAGCCCGCAGCAAGCCGGCGAGGCCGCGGCCCTATCTGACCACCCTGGGCCTCACCGTGTTCAACCCGCTGACAGTCATCGTCTTCCTGGGTTTCGCGGGGGGTGCGCCCTCGCATGTGTCGATCGGCGAACTCCTGTTGACGGCCGCCATGGTCGCCCTGGGCAGCCTGCTGGTGCAGAGCATCATCGCCCTCGGGGGAGCGGGGCTCGGCCGCCTCCTGGCCAGTCCGGCCTGGCTCCGGCGCCTGAACCTGGCCAGCGCCGCAGGCATCGCCGCCTTCGGTCTCTGGGGTCTGTTCAAGGCGCTGCGCTGAGAGACCGCGCACGCTGACGTCGCCTTAACCAGGCACGCCTATCGTCGTTCTCATCGATCGTGGCGAGGCGCGCATGTGTGGAGTGTTCGGCAAACGAGCATCTTTCGCCGCCGCAGCGCCGGCGGCTGACGGAGACCGCTGAGGTGACGAATTCGGCCGACATGCTGATGCTGGAGGAGGGCCGCCGCGCCCTCGCCCGCGAGCTCGCCGCACTCATCCGAGCGGGCGAGCACGCCCGCGCGGACGCCGTACTCGTCGGCCTGCTTGAGACCGTGCCCTCGAACCTGGCGCGCCTGGCGCTGTCGCTGCCTGCCGAGGCGGTGACCATCGAAGGATGGGACGACTTCAATACGCGCATGGCGCAGCTTGCCCAGTCGGGCGCGGTGACGGCTGTCGGAGTCGATATCACCGACCAGGGCGACGCGGTCGACGCCCAGGGCCGGCGCGAACAGACGCTGCAGAGCGTCTACTACGGCGACAGCGCGGGTTTCGACTTCCGGGCGGCTGGCCGCGACGGGATCCTGGCCCAGACCGAGGAGGGCGCAACGCCGCCCTGGACCGGCTGCTTCGAGGACGTGGACGGCGCTTTGACCGTCAGGGGCCTGGCTCCTCTCTACGACGCGATGCTGCAGCAGCCGGAGCAGCTCTGGTCGCCGGCGTTCAGCGACGCCCAGCGGCGCGAGAACCTGGCCGCCTGGCTGGCGGCGTGGGTGCGTCACCTGCGGGTGCACCAGGCGGTCCACCGGCGGCTGATGAGCGACGGGCTGGCGCTGGATGTGCCGGTCCTCGTCGGCGCGAACGAGACGCCTCCCTACTTCGAGGCCGTCTACTATCCGCGGTTCGTCCGCGACCATTCGACGGCGGCCGCCGCCCGTCAGCAGCAGCAGAACGCCGCCGAGCGCGCGCGTTACGACCGCGACACCGAGGAGCAGATTGCGCTCTGGCGCGAACGGCGCGACGCGCTCCGGGAATGGAGCGTCTTCGTCAATCCCGACAAGCGCAGGACCTTTGTCCAATATGCCGAAGCGAGCGATCGGATCGTCCTGCGGGGGACCCCGCTGGAGGGCTCCAGGCCGCCGCACGAACTGGCGAACCGCAAGTTTGAACGCTTCATCCAGACCTGGCGGCACCACCGCGACCCGGTCAACAACCCGGCGCCGGAGCCGTCCGGCTGGGGGTCGATCTTCAAGTTCTGAGGCGAGCCTCTAGGACGCAATCAGCGTCCGCCCTTCGGCGTCGATGGTCCAGTGTGGGTTCCACGCCACCTCCCAAAGGTTGCCGTCCGGGTCGGCGAAATAGCCGGAGCGGCCGCCCCAGTCGGCGTCGTGCGCCGGCCTGGTGATGCGGGCGCCGGCGCGCTCGGCCTGAGCCAGCAGGGCGTCGACCTCTTCCCGTTCGCGAACGTTGTGGGCGATGGCCGTCAGACAGGGCCCGCGGGCCTCGACGGAGACCCCCGCATCATTGGCGAGATCCGTGTAGAGGCACAGGACGAGGCCGTTCATCTGCAGGAAGGCCACGTCCTCACCGAAGGCTGCGGCGACCGTCAGGCCGAGGCCTTCCTCGTAGAACCGCCGCGCTCGCGCCATGTCCGCGACGTACAGGGTGATGGCCGAAATGCGCTGTTCCATGGCAGCCTCCGCGACGTGGGGAGAGATGGCTTAACACGCCGACTCCCGCTATGGAACGGAGCATGAACGCCTATCTGATCGCCGCCGCCGCGGCCGCCGCCATCGCCCTCCTGGCCATCGTCTTCGCACTCATGGAGCGCGCCCGCGCCTCGCGCGCCGAAGCGAAGGCCTGGGCGCTGAGAGAAGAGTTCGCCGAGACCGAGGCCAGGCTGAAGCTGCTCGAGCAGTCGGCCGACATCGTCCGCACCCAGGCCGCCCAGTCCGCCGGCGCCGCGGCCGAGGAACTGCTGAAACGGGCGGACGAGACCTTCCGCAATCGAGAACTGCTGGCCCAGCAGCGGCTGGAAAGCCAACTGAAGCCGGTGGCCGAGACCCTGGCCAAGTTCGAGGCGCAGGTGCAGGCGATCGAGAAGAACCGCGCCGAGGAGACCGGCGGGCTGAAAGCCGAGATCACCCGCCTGCTGCAGGCGTCCGAGGCGACCCAGAGCGAGGCGCGCAAGCTGTCGACGGCGCTGCGGCGGGGCGCCGGCGTGCAGGGGCGCTGGGGCGAGCAGGCGCTGCGCAACGTGCTGGAAGCGGCCGGCCTGAACAGCCGCTTCGACTTCGAGGAGCAGTTCAGCGTCGACAGCGAGGAAGGCCGCAGGCGTCCCGACGTGAAGGTGCGCATGCCCGGCGGCGGCATGTTCGTGATCGACGCCAAGTGCTCGCTGAACGCATTCCTGGAGGCGCAGGAGGCGGTGGACGACGCGGTGCGCGAGCAGGCGCTGATTCGCCACGGCCAGAGCATCAAGACCCACATGACGGGGCTGTCCGCCAAGGCCTATTGGGACCAGTTCAAGGGCGAGGCGACGCCGGATTTCGTAGCCATGTTCGTGCCCGGCGACGGCTATCTGGCGGCGGCGCTGGAGCGCCAGCCGGACCTCCTGTCCGAGGCCATGAACCGCCGGGTGATCATTGTCACGCCCTCGACCCTGTTCGCGCTCTGCAAGGCGGTGGCCTACGGCTGGCGCGCCGAGGACCAGGCCGCCAACGCCCAGGAGATCGCCCAGCACGGCCGCGAACTCTACAAGCGCCTGGCCACCATGGGCGAGCACATCAGCCGGGTGGGCAAGGGGCTCGGTTCGGCGGTCGAGAACTTCAACCGCTTCGTGTCGTCGCTCGAGAGCCAGGTCCTGACCCAGGCCCGCCGCTTCGAGGAGCTGGCGGTTGACCACGAGGGCAAGGAGATCACCGAGATCGCCATGATCGAGCCCACGCCGCGGGCGCTGACCAAGCCGGAGCTGGTGGGCGAGGAGAAGCCGTCGCTGACGGTGGTGAAGGGTGGAGACAACGCTTGATCACGGCGCTGATGCTGGTCGCCTCGAACGTGCTGATGACGTTCGCCTGGTATGGCCACCTGAAGTTCGACAACCGGCCCCTCTGGATCCTCATCCTGGTCAGCTGGGGCATCGCCTTCTTCGAATACTGCCTGGCGGTGCCGGCCAATCGCATCGGCTTCCAGTCCGGCCTCACCCTTGGTCAGTTGAAGGTGATGCAGGAGGTGATCACCCTGCTGGTGTTCGCCGCCTTCGCCGTCTGGTTCATGGGCGAAAAGCTCAAGTGGAACCACCTGGCGGCGTTCGTCTGCCTGGTGGCGGCCAGCGCCTTCATGTTCGCCGACAAGTTCCGGCCGGCCTGACGCACGGCGCCCGCGACCCTGTCCCGACCTTGACGCTCAACCAAGGCCGACCTACGTCACGCCCATGGCCATCCGACCGATCATCACCGTCCCGGACCCCCTGCTGAAGCAGGTCTCCCAGCCCGTCGACCATGTGGACGACGAGCTGCGCCGGCTCATGGATGACATGCTGGAGACCATGTACGACGCGCCCGGCATCGGCCTGGCCGCGATCCAGGTCGGCGTTCCCAAGCGCGTTATTGTCATGGATCTCGCCGGCAAGGACGAGGAGCCCCAGCCGCGCTACTTCGTGAACCCGGAGATCACCTGGGCCTCGGACGAGCTGTTCTCCTACGAGGAGGGCTGCCTGTCGGTGCCGGAGGTGTTCGACGAGGTCGAGCGTCCCGCGCGGGTCCGCCTGACCTACCTCAACTACGAGGGCGAGAAGGTCGAGGAAGAGGCCGAGGGCCTCTACGCCGTGTGCATCCAGCACGAGATGGATCACCTCGAAGGCGTGCTGTTCATCGACCACCTCTCGCGCCTGAAGCGCGACCGCGCCGTCGCCCGCGTCAAGAAGCTCACCCGCGCCCAGGCCGCCTGATGGACCTCCCCCGCCCCCGCCTGCGCCGCCCGCTGACCCGGATGGAGAAGGCCGGGGTGGGCAGCGCGCTCACCTTCGTGAGCCTTATCGGCATCGGCATTGTCGCCGGCATCCTGCTCGACCGCCTCATCGACTTCTCCGACGCGCTCGACGCCGGCGGAGACTGGGACGAGGACGGCGGCGTGCATACGCGCTGGTACTGAGGCGCTACTGGCGCTGACGCTGCGCCTCCCCTAAACCCCGCCCATGCGCATCGCCTTCATGGGCACTCCCGAATTCGCCGTCCGCGCCCTGGCCGAGCTGGTCGCCGCCGGGCACGAGATCGTGGCCGTCTATTCCCAGCCGCCCAGGCCCCGCGGCCGCGGCCAGCAGCTCGCGCCGTCGCCGGTGCACGCCTTCGCCGAGGGGCTGGGTCTGCCGGTGCGTACGCCGGCCTCCATGCGCGATCCGGACGAGATCGCGGCCTTCAGGGCGCTGGACCTCGACGCTGCGGTGGTCGTCGCCTACGGCCAGATCCTGAAGCGCGAGGTGCTGGAGGCGCCGCGGCTCGGCTGTTTCAACCTGCACGCATCCCTGCTGCCCCGATGGCGCGGCGCCGCCCCCATCCAGCGCGCCATCATGGCCGGCGACGCGGTCACCGGCGTGCAGGTCATGCGCATGAGCGAAGACCTCGACGAGGGGCCGGTGATCCTGTCGGAGATCACGCCCATCGAGGTCGACGACACCGCCGCCACCCTGACCGACCGTCTCGCCGACATCGGGTCGGCCCTGCTGCCCCGGGCGCTCGCCGCCATCGAGCGCGGCGGCGCGACCGAGACGCCCCAGGAGGGGGAGGCGACCTACGCCCGCAAGATCACCCCCGCCGAGGCGAAGATCGACTGGACCCGCCCCGCGCCCGAGGTCGACCGTCACATCCGCGGGCTGTCGCCCTTCCCCGGGGCCTGGTTCGAGGCGCCGTCCGCCCGGGGACCGGCGCGGGTCAAGGCGCTGATGAGCCAGGTCGATCCCGCCGCGGGCCATCCCGGCGAGGTGCTGCCCGCCGAAGGGCTGGTGATCGCCTGCGGCGAGGGCGCGGTGCGGCTGTTGCGGGTTCAGCGCGAGGGCAAGGGCGCCCAGGATGCCGATGAGTTCCTCCGCGGCTTCCCCCTGACTCCCGGCGCGATGGTGGGCTGATGCCGCGCTACCGGCTGCTCATCGAGTACGACGGCGGTCCCTACCGGGGTTGGCAGAGCCAGAAGAACGGCCCGTCCGTGCAGGACGCTATCGAGCAGGCGATCACGAAGTTCTGCGGCGAGGAGGCCAGGCTCACCGCCGCGGGCCGGACGGACACGGGGGTGCACGCCACGGGGCAGGTGGCGCACGTGGACCTGGAGAAGGCCTGGCCCGCGCGGACGGTGCGCGAGGCGGTCAACGCCCACCTCGTTCCGGAGCCGGTGGTCATCCTCGAGGCCGAGCAGGTGGACGACGAATTCCACGCCCGTTTCTCCGCCTCGGGCCGCCGTTACCTCTACCGCATCCTGCACGGCCGTCCCCGGCCGGCCCTCGAGCGAGGCCGGGTCTGGTGGCTGCAGAAGACGCTAGACGTTGAGGCGATGGCGCAGGCCGCCCGGGCCCTGCTGGGGCGGCACGACTTCACCACGTTTCGCGACGCCCAGTGCCAGGCCCAGTCGCCGGTGAAGACGCTGGACGAGGCCACGGTCCGCGCCGTCGGCCAGGAGGTGCATCTCGAGTTCGCGGCGCGGTCGTTCCTGCACCGGCAGGTCCGCTCCATGACCGGCACCCTGGCCGAGGTCGGCCTGGGCCGGTGGGAGGTGGCGGACGTCGCGGACGCGCTCGCCGCCGCGGACCGGACCCGCTGCGGGACCGTGGCTCCGCCCGAGGGGCTCTATCTCACGAGAGTTGTGTACTGAGTTCGTCGCCCGCGTGAGCCGGACGATCCCCGCGGGTCCGCTTCACCGCCCGCCGCGCGAGCCAGAAGACGACCAGCAGAAGCACCGCGACCAGCACCGGCGAGAAGGTTGGCACGATCAGGGCGACCACCACGCCCACGGTGGCCAGCAGGTCCACGACCAGGCCCACGGCGGCGTTGCTCCACCCCTTCACGCCGCCCTCCCGCTTCAGCCGCTTGCCGCCCTGGGCGGCGTTGAAGGCCAGCGCCGTCGGCGCCCCGATCACCAGGGCCGCCAGCGCCGCCATCATCGGATCGAACCCGCGGAAGATCGCATAGACGGCCAGCACGGCCGCGGCCGGCCGGATGATATAGCCCAGCGCATTCAGCACCCGGTCCAGCCAGGGGATCTTGTCGCCGACGAACTCCACGGCGGCCGCGATTGCGAGACCGGCGATGATGGTGTCCGAGGTGAGCCATGCAACCTCAGGCTTGAGTTCGACACCGAGAAGGCCGAAGCGGGCGACGAGGGCGAGAACCAGAAGCGGCAGGAAGGCGCGCAGCCCTGTTGCCGCAGCCAGTCCCAGGCCCAGGAGGGCGGGAACGGTCCAGGTTTCGAGCATGCCGGGTTAACCGTCCGGCGGCGCCATTGTTCCGAACGACGTTCTGTCAGCTGGTGGCCGGGCGGAGCTGCCGGGCGACGCGGCGCGCCATCCAGATCACCGCCACAAGCAGGACGCCCAGCACCACCGGCACCAGCAGCGGGGCGAGGAAGGCGATGACGACGGTCACGACGGCCAGGACGTCTTCGACCAGGCTGACCAGTGGGTTGGCCAGGCCGCCGGTGGTCGCCGTGGACGCTGCACGCGTTCCGCCCTGGGCGGCGTTGAAGGCCATGGCGGTCGGGGCGCCGATGATCACCGCCGCCGTGCCCGCAACCACCGGATCGAGGCCCGAGAACACCGCATAGGTCGCCAGGATAGCCGCCAGCGGCCGGGCGACGAAGCCGATCGCGTTCAGCACATGGTCGACTACGGGAACCTTGTCCCCGAGAAACTCGGCCACCGCCGCCACCGCCAGGACCGCGATGGCCGTGTTGGAGCCCAGCCAGGCCATCTGCGAATTGAGTTCCACCCCGAACAGCTCCAGCCGCGCGGCGAGCGCCAGCATCAGCAGGGGAAGGAAGGTGCGCAGCCCGGTCGACGCGGCGAGACCGAGGCCGAGCAGGGCGGGCAGGACGAAGGTCTCGAACATGGCGCCGAGGTTAGCACGAAACCCCGGCGGTCATCGGACCCCGGCGAACCTCGCGAAATAATCCCGGATGATCCGCTCGTAGACCTCGGCCAGCTTCTCGATCTGGTCGACGGGCACCTGCTCGTCGACCTGGTGCATGGTCTGGCCGACCAGCCCGAACTCAACCACGGGGCAGAGGTCGCGGATGAAGCGGGCGTCGGAGGTGCCGCCGGCCGTATTGCCCTCGGGCGTGACCCCGGTGACCTGGCGGATGGCGTCGGTGATCACCTCGGTAAAGGGGCCGGGCTCGGTAAGGAAGGCGTCGCCGGAGTGCAGGAACTCGAGTTCGATCGTGCAGCCGCGAGCGG
Organism: Pseudomonadota bacterium; assembly: GCA_023432855.1. Taxonomy (GTDB): domain Bacteria; phylum Pseudomonadota; class Alphaproteobacteria; order Caulobacterales; family Caulobacteraceae; genus JAEZEZ01. The sequence goes on from JAEZEZ010000002.1 coordinate 11,063, forward strand.
CCGCTTCCACGGCCCGCGTCTCGTCGCCGATCCAGTCGATCAGTTGCGCCCCGTTCCACGTCGGGTTGAAGCGGATGTTGAACCGGGCCCGCGCCACGGCGGGTATGACGTTGGTGGCGGGGTTGCCCACGTCGACCGTGGTGATCTCGAGGTTCGAGGGCGGGAACGAGGGATACCCTTCGTCCAGCTTCCGCCCGTCCAACCGGCGCAGCAGGTCGAGCAGCGTGGGGATCGGATTGGAGGCCCGGTCCGGATAGGCCACGTGACCCTGCCGGCCCTTGACGGTGATCCAGACGTTCAGGCTGCCCCGCCGCCCGACCTTGATGACGTCGCCAAGGGTGTGCAGCGAACTGGGCTCCCCGACCAGACAGTGGTCGATGCGCTCGCCCTGGGCCTTCAACTGGGCGACCACCCGCTTCGTCCCGTCGAGCGCCAGGCCCTCCTCGTCGCCGGTGATCAGGAAGGACAGGGACCCCGGCAGGTCGCCCGCGCGCTCGACCGCCGCGACCCATGCGGCGATCGATCCCTTCATGTCCACCGCGCCCCGGCCGACCAGCACGCCGTCCTTGACCTCGGCCTCGAACGGCCCCGCGCGCCACGCCTCGGCGTCGCCCGGCGGCACCACGTCCGTGTGCCCCGCGAAACACAGGTTCGGGGCCGCCGTCCCGCGCCGGGCATAGAGGTTCTCCACATCGCCGAATCTCATCCGGCGGCAGGCGAACCCGAGCCGCTCGAGATGGTTCTGGAGTAGGTCCATGGCCCCTTCGTCGAGCGGGGTCACGGACGGCTTGCGGATCAGGTCGCGGGCCAGCAATACGGGGTCGAGGCGCATGCTGCCCCGTTTAAGCGCCGCCGCCGGTCCGGAGAAGCCCGATGCCGAAGATTGACCCCGACAGCGCGCCCGCGAAGCACGGCACGGGCTATCCGCCGCCCTTCGACCAGATGTGCATCCGCCGCCAGCGGTGGCGGTTGGGCGACGCCGCGGGCCTCACCCAGTTCGGGGTGAACCTGCTGCGCCTGCCCGACGGCCAGTGGTCCAGCCAGCGCCACTGGCACACGGCCGAGGACGAGTTCGTCTGGGTGCTGGAAGGCGAGGTGGTGCTGGTCGACGATGCGGGCGAGACGGTGCTGCGGGCGGGGGACTGCGCGGGCTTCCCGGCCGGCGAGCCGAACGGCCATCACATCGTCAACCGGTCGGGGCGCGAGGCGGTGCTGCTCGAGGTGGGTTCGCGCCGCCCCGGGGAAGACCGCGCCGCCTACCCGGACATCGACCTCGCCTGGACGGGCGAGGGCTACGCCCACAAGGACGGAACCCCGTATCCGCCGGCCGGACGCCGTTCGTGATCGAACCTCCGCCCGATCCGCAGCCGTCCTCCAACCCGTTCCGGGTCCGCGACTTCAGGCTGGTCTGGTTCGCCCGCGCCGCCGCCGTGCTGGCCATCCAGATCCAGGGCGCGGCCCTGCTGTGGCAGGTCTACGAGGTCGCGCGCCGCGACCACAGCGTGGCGGAATCCGCGCTCTACCTCAGCCTCGTGGGCCTGGTGCAGTTCCTGCCGCTGATGGCCCTGACCCTGCCGGCGGGCGAGATGGCGGACCGCCGCGAACGCAAGCTGGTCATGGCCGCCTGCGTCAGCCTGGAGGCGGTCTGCGCCATCCTCTTCCTGGGGCTGACCGTGCTCCTCGATCATCCGCCGCTGTGGGCCCTGCTGGCCGTGGCCGCGCTGTTCGGGGCGAGCCGGGCGTTCCTCGCCCCGGCCAGCCAGGCAATGCTGCCGATGATCGTCCCCCGCGTGGCCCTGCCGCGCGCCATCGTCACCTCGACCCTGGCCTTCCTGGTCGGATCCATCGCCGGGCCCGCGCTGGCGGGGCCCCTGCTGGGGATCTCGGTCTGGTCGGCCTATGCGGTGTCGCTGTCGATGTTCCTGGCGGCGGTGGTGCTGATCCTGCTGATCCGCACCGACACCCGGCCCCAGGCCCAGCCTGGCTCACGCTGGGAGCTCATGAAGGAGGGGCTGGCTTACGTGTGGGGCAACAAGGTGGTCTTCGGCTCCATCTCGCTCGACCTGGTGGCCGTGCTGCTGGCGGGGGCGACGCTGCTGGTGCCGATCTTCGCGCGCGACATCCTGCACGTGGGACCGGAGGGCTATGGCCTGCTGCGCGCGGCCTTCGGCGGCGGCGCCATGCTGACGGCGATCATCCTGTGGCGCTGGACGATCACGCGCTATGCGGGCGCCTGGATGTTCACCTGCGTCGCCATCTTCGGGGTGGCGACGGTGATCTTCGGGATCTCGAAGATCTTCTGGGTCTCCATGGTCGCCCTGTTCGTCGCCGGGGCCGCAGACATGATCAGCGTCAACATCCGCCAGACCCTGATCCAGGTGGTCACGCCCGACCACATGCGCGGACGCGTCTCGTCGGTCTCCATGCTGTTCATCGGGGCGTCCAACGAACTGGGCGAGTTCGAGAGCGGGCTGGCGGCGCGGTTCCTGGGGCCGGTGGGCGCGGCGGTGTTCGGCGGCGTCGGCGCGATCGTCGCCACGGTGCTGTGGGCGTGGTGGTTCCCGCGCCTGAGAAAGGCCGATCGCCTGGTCTAGGGACGGTCCCGGCCCAGCGACATGGTGACGTTCAGTCCGCCGGTCTCGCCGGGCGGCTGGTCGCGCAGGGTGCAGATCTGGACCCCGCCGGTCTCGCCCGCCGGCCGCGCCCAGCGCAGGGCCGGCGCCTGGGCGACGAAGGCCCCGAGCACCCCATCCACGTCGGCGCCGGCGCCCCGCGTGGCGCGCGCCACCGCCAGGTGACGCGCCGAGGCGTCGGGGGCCCCGTCGCAGCGCGCCCGCTGCTGTTGTCTGTCGCCGCCCGACGACCCCTCACCGAGCGTGATCGTCGGGCGTGCGTGCGGTCCCAGTCGGAGGGTGTCGGGCGTGTCGTCCCGGGCAGGGCGGGCGCAGTCGCGGCCGGGCGCGATCCACACGCGATAGAAGCCCGCCTTGCGCCGCCATTCGGCCGACACCTGACCGCCCGCGGCCTGGCGGCAGTCATGCCAGACGACGCCGAATTCGCTGTCGTAACGGGCCTGCGCCGTCGAGGGCGCGCCTTCGGGCTTCGGGATTACGGGACTGAGGATGGGGATGACCGTGGGGCCGAAGGTCTCCGACAGCTCGGCCCAGTAGAGCCAGGCCAGCACGGCGGCGGCGGGAACGAGAAGGCCGAGGAGCCAGAGCCACGTCGGCGCCCTGACCTTGCCGCCGCCCAGCTCGTCCAGCCCCCGCCCGGCCATCTCAGTCCCTCAGCAGCTCATTGACCCCGGTCTTCGCCCGCGTCTGGGCGTCCACCCGCTTGACGATCACGGCACAATACAGCGACGGACCGCCGTTGGGATCAGGCAGGGCGCCCGGCACCACCACCGAGTAGGGCGGCACCTCGCCGCGCATCACCTCGCCGGTGGCGCGGTCCACGATCTTGGTCGAGGCCGACAGGTAGACGCCCATGGCCAGGACGGCGCCCTCGCGCACGATGACGCCCTCGGCGACCTCGGCGCGGGCGCCGATGAAGCAGCCGTCCTCGATGATGGTGGGGGAGGCCTGCAGCGGCTCCAGCACGCCGCCGATGCCCGCGCCGCCGGACAGGTGCACGTTCCTGCCGATCTGCGCGCAGGAGCCGACCGTGGCCCAGGTGTCCACCATCGTTCCTTCACCGACGTAGGCGCCGATGTTCACGAAGGAGGGCATCAGCACGACGTTGGGACCGATGTAGGCGCCGTAGCGCACGACCGCGCCGGGCACGGCGCGGAAGCCGGCCTCGCGGAACTGACGCTCGTCCCAGTCGCCCCACTTGGACGGCACCTTGTCCCACCAGGGGCCGGGCGCATGGTCGGAGCCGCGGGCAGGGCCCGCGTCGATCAGGCGGTTGGGCTCGAGCCGGAAGGACAACAGGACCGCCTTCTTCAGCCACTGGTTGGTCTTCCACTGACCGCTGTCGCCGTCGAACTCGGCGACCCGGAACTGGCCCTCATCGAGCAGGCGCAACGCCTCGATGACCGCCTCGCGGGTCTCGCCGCGGGTCTCCGGACCCAGCTCGGTCCGGCGCTCCCACGCGCGCTCGATCTCGTCGTGGACGGCGGCCAGGTCGGTCATTCAGGCTCTCTCAGGCGGGCGGTGGTCAGGAACGGCGGCAGGGTCTCGGTGCGCCACTGTACGAAATCCGCGGTCGACTGGCGCGCCTTCGATCCGACCAGCACCGTGGTCATGCCGATGGCGGCGGCGGGCGCCAGGTTGCGCTCGGAATCCTCGAAGAAGGCCGCGGCGCGCGGATCGACGCCGTGCGCCTTGACCATGGCGTCGTAGGTCGCCGGGTTCGGCTTGGGAATGAAGGCGGCCGCCTCGATGTGGAAGGCGTCCTCGAACAGGTCGTTCAGGTTCAGCGCGTCCAGCACCTTCTCCGCGTGCTTCGCCCCGCCGTTGGTGAACACCAGCCGCCGCCCGGGCAGCCGCTCCAGCGCCGCGCGCAGCTCCGGATCGGGCGTCAGCCGGTCCATGGCCACGTCATGCACCTCGTCGATGAAGGCCTGGGGATCGACCCCATGGTGGGCCAGCAGGCCGGCCAGGGTGGTGCCGTGCTCCAGGTAGTAGCGGTGCTGCAGCGCATAGGCCTTGTCCCGGCCCAGCCCCGTCTGGCGCATGACGAACTCGGTCATCCGCCCCTCGACCAGCACCATGTGCTCGCACTCGGCGGGGTAGAGGGTGTTGTCCAGGTCGAACACCCAGTGCTCGACGTGGGAGAGGTCGGGGCTCACGCGCACACCAGCGTCCCGGCGCCGTGCTCGGTGAACAGCTCCACCAGCATGGCGTGGGGGCGGCGGCCATCGAGGATGACCACCGCCTCGACCCCGGCCTCGACCGCGTGGATGGCGGTCTCCAGCTTGGGGATCATGCCGCCGGTGGCCGTGCCGTCGCGGATCAGGCCGCGGGCTTCCTTCACGGTCATCTGGCGGATCAGTTCGCCCTCCTTGCCCAGCACGCCCGCAACGTCGGTCAGCAGCAGCATGCGCTTGGCGCTCAGCGCGCCGGCCACGGCGCCGGCCACGGTGTCGGCGTTGAGATTGTAGGTCTCGCCCTCGGCCGAAACGCCGATGGGGGCGATCACGGGCACATAGTCGCTCTCCGCATAGATCAGGGCCTCGATCAGCTTGGGATCGACTACCTTGGGTTCACCGACGAAACCGAGGTCGACGATGCGCTCGATGTTGGAGTCGGGGTCGCGCTTGGTGCGCCGCGCGCGCTCGACCGTCAGCAGCCGCGCGTCCTTGCCCGACAGGCCGACGCCGCGCACGTCCGCCTGCTGGCCGGCCAGGGTGATCCAGCTGGCGATCTCCTTGTTGATGCCGCCCGACAGGACCATCTCGGCGATCTGCATGGTGGCCGCGTCGGTCACGCGCAGGCCGTCGACGAAGGTCGACTTCACCCCGGCACGGTCCAGCATGGCCGAAATCTGCGGCCCGCCGCCGTGGACCACCACCGGGTGCACGCCCATCAACTTGAGCAGCACCACGTCGGCGGCGAACAGCTTGGCCACCTCGGCCTCGCCCATGGCGTGGCCGCCGTATTTGATCACCACCGTCTCGCGGTCGTAGATCTGGATATAGGGCAGGGCCTCCGCGAGGGTCTTTGCGGTCGCCCACCCCTGCTGTTGCTGGTCGTCGTTCATCGGCCGCGCGAATAGCGGAGGCTGGGCCCCCTGTCACGGACGAAACCCTTGGGCGACCCGGGAGGTTCACCGACCATGAAGGAACACGAGATCGACGACCGCGGCCTCGGCCCGGAAGAGGAACAGGCGCCCGACCAGCCCGTGATCGAGCCCGGGGTCTGTCCCGAATGCGCGGGCGCCGGCGTCACCCTGACCGGCGAGGTCTGCCCGATGTGCGAAGGCACCGGCCGCGCCAACAACCGGGTTGGCGGCGGCTAGGCGTCAGACCGTCGGGTTGATGGCGAAGGCGATCTCGGCGCGCAGCTCGGGGATGCCGGTTCCCTTTTCCGATGAGGTCGCCAGCACGCGCGGGAAGGCGGCGGGGCGTTTCGAGATGGCCTTCAGGGTCTCGGCGACCACCTTCTCGACCTCGGCGGGCTTGATCTTGTCGGCCTTGGTCAGCACCACCTGATAGCTGACGGCGGCCTCGTCGAGCGCGTCGAGCGCGTCCTTGTCCACCGCCTTCAGTCCGTGGCGGCTGTCGATCAGCAGATAGACCCGCATCAGGTTCACCCGCCCGCGCAGGTAGTCTCGGCCGAGGTTCTGGAACTTCTTTACCTCGGTCTTGGACGCCTTGGCCCAGCCGTAACCCGGCAGGTCGACCAGTCGCAGCTGGCCGTCGAGGTCGAAGAAGTTCACCTCGCGCGTGCGCCCCGGCTCGTTCGACGCCCGGGCCAGCTTCTTCTGGTTGACCAGGGCGTTGATCAGGCTGGACTTGCCGACGTTCGAGCGGCCGGCGAAGGCCACTTCCGGCAGGTCAGGCGCCGGAAGCTGCTCGATCTTCGCCGCTCCCATGACGAACTCGGCCCGGCGCGCGAAGAGGATGCGGGCCGCCTCGATGAATTCGTCGTCGAAGGTGCTCACCCCGGGACCTTGTACTCTTTGCCCTGCAGCTTCGCGATCAGCCCGTCGATCGGGTTCTCGGTCTTGTGGCGGCGCATGATGATGTACTGCTGCACGATGGTGAGCAGGTTCGACCACGCCCAGTAGATCACCAGTCCGGCCAGCGCCTGGGCCAGCATGACCGTGAACACCAGCGGGAACCAGCGCATGATCATCTGCTGCGTCGGATCGGGCGACGAGGGGCTCATCGACGTCTGCAGCCACATGGTCAGGCCGTAGAGGATGGGCCACAGGCCGATGTGCAGCGGGCCGTCCAAGATGCCGCCGATCAGCGGGATCATCGCCGGGTCGTAGGGGATCAGGCCGAACAGGTTCCAGATCGTCGTCGGGTCACGCGCACTGAGGTCCTGGATCCAGCCGAAGAAAGGCGCGTGCCGCATCTCGATGGTGACGAACAGCACCTTGTAGAGGGCGTAGAAGACCGGGATCTGGATCAGGATGGGCAGGCAGCCCGCCAGCGGATTGACCTTCTCGCGCTGGTACAGCGCCATCATTTCCTGCTGCTGCTTCTGCGGGTCGTCCTTGTACCGCTCCTTGATCTCCTGCTGCTTGGGCTGGAGCTTCTTGATCTTGGCCATGGAGGCGAAGGCCTGGTTGGCCAGGGGGAAGAACAGCAGCTTAACGCCGATGGTCAGGAAGATGATGGCCAGGCCGAAGTTGCCGACCAGCTGGTAGAAGAACTCCAGCACCTGGAACAGCGGCCGGGTGAAGAACCAGAACATGCCCCAGTCGATGGCCATGTCGAACTTCGGGATGCCGAACTGCTGGCCGTAGCCCTGCAGGATCTCGGCCCGCTTGGCGCCCGCGAACAGGCGGGTGGTTTCGGTGACCTGGCGGCCGGCCGGGATGTTGACGATCTGGCCCTCGAACACCGCCTCGTGCACCTGGACGCCCTGGACGTCGCGGACGCGGAACTTGCCCTGGCCGCGCTCGGCCTGGTCGGGGACCAGCGCCGCCAGCCAGTACTTGTCGGTGATGCCGAGCCACCCGCCGGTGGTCGACCAGACCTGGTCTTCCTTGCGCTTGCGCCAGTCGCCGTACTTCAGGTGGCGGAACTTCTCCTCGAACACGCCGACGGCGCCTTCGTGGAGGATCATGTTGCGGCCGAGGTCGGCGGGCACGCCGCGACGCTGGACCGAGCCGTAGGGCAGCAGCGTCAGCGGCCGCCCGGACAGGTTGGCCACCGTGTCCGCGATCGTGAACATGTACTTGTCGTCGACCGAGATGGTGCGCGTGAAGCGCAGGCCCTCGGCTGTGTGGGTCAGGACCACCGGCTTGCCCGGCGCCAGGACGTCGCCGCTGCTCAGCGTCCACACCGTATTGGCGTCGGGCAGGCCGGGCACGTTCTGGCCGGCCCAGCCGACCTGGGCGAAGTAGGCGTAGGGCAGGCCCTCGGGGCGGAACAGCTCCACGTTCGGCGAGTTGGCCTCGAGCGTCGCCTGGTACTGCTTGAGGAACAGGTCGTCGATGCGGCCCCCGCGCAGGGACAGCGAGCCCTTCAGGGCCGGCGTGTCGATCGGCACCCGCGGGCTGGCGGCCAGGGCCTGACGCCGGTCGGCGAAGTTGATGACCGAATTCGGCGTGCCCGGCGCGGCCGGACCCTGGGCTTCGGCGGACGGGCGCTGCTTGGCCATCTCCGCCTTGCGCTTCTCGGCCTGCGGCTGGAGCACGAAGACCTGGTAGAGGAGAAGGATCGCCATCGTGCACACGACGAAGATGATCGTGTTGCGGGCGTTTTCATTCTGCATCGAAGAGGATCTTTTCGCGGAAGGGGGCGCGGTCAGGCGCCGGGACGCGCCGCGCCGCCGGCGGCGAGCCTTATCAGCGCGGTTTTCACATCGTCAAGCAAGCGATCCCACGGCCGCTCGGCCGTGCCCATGCGGGCGATCAGCACATAGTCGTGGCCGGGGCGGCCGTACTCGGGAACAAGCCGCCGCGCAGCCTCGCGCAGGCGACGCTTGGCCCGGTTGCGCACCACGGCGCCGCCGACCCGGCGGGTGGCCGTGAAGCCGACCTTGATCGTCGGATCGCCATCGCCGCGGTCGAGCGCCTGGATGACGACTCCCCCGCGGGGCATGGAAACGCCTTTCGCGGCCGCCAGAAACTGGGGCCGCGTCTTCAGGCGTTCGATCTTCTGGGCAGGCTGGTCCATGCGCGCGGGTCCGCGCGCCGACGGCCTATCAGGCGGTCAGGCGCTTGCGGCCCTTGGCGCGGCGACGCGCAATGACCTTCTGGCCGTTCTTGGTGGCCATCCGGCTGCGGAAGCCGTGACGGCGCTTGCGCACGAGTCGGGACGGCTGGTAGGTCCGCTTCACGGTGAGGCTCCGATAAAAAAGACTGCGCCGGACGCGCGAGTTGCATCCGGCGGAAGAGGCGGGGCGTATAAGCCGAGGGGCCGCGCCTGTCAACGCGGTGGAGGCGCATGCGGTGATGGAAATACGCCCCTCCAGGCTCCGCCGGTCGTCCAGGGCGCCCTGCCATGTGTAACAGCTACGCCTCCAGGCAGAACTATCGCGAGTTCGTCGAGGCCTTCAGCCAGCAGAAACTGCCGCTGGTGTCACCGCCGGCCCACCAGGCGCCCAACCTCGAGCCGCGCGACCCCGTAAGGCCCACAGACAAGGCTCCGGTGATCCGCGCGGCGGACGGGGGGGTGGAGCTGGTCGAGCTGAGATGGGGCTTCGCACCGGGACGTCCGAAGGCGGGCCCGGTCATCAATTACCGCAGCGAGGGGCGCCGCTTCGAGAAGGGCCGCTGCCTGATCCCGGCCTCGCACTACTACGAGTTCACCGGGGAGAAATACCCCAAGACCCGCTGGCGCTTCAGCAAGCGCGGCGAGGACTGGTTCTGTTTCGCCGGCCTGTGGCGGCTGACGGAAACCAAGGACGGTCCGGCCGAAGCCTTCACCCTGCTGACCACCGAACCCGGTCCGGACATGACGCCCTACCACAACCGCGAGCCCGTGGTGCTGGAGCGCGACGAATGGGAGGCGTGGCTGACCCGGTCGCGGCCCGAAGCCGAGCTGCTGCGCCCTCGGCCGGCGGGCACGTTCGACATCGTCGAGGCGCCGCGCTGATCATGGAGCTCGAACCGGCTCCAGAGACAGTCGTCGACGCGATCCCAAAGGGACCGCGCGACTATGTCCGCCGCTGGGCGCCGCTGCTGGTGATGGTGGCCGCCGCCCTGCTGGTGTGGGCCACGGGGCTCTACCGCTACATCGCCTTCGACGAGCTCCGCGCCCACCACGCCGAGTTCAAGGCCTTCGTCAGGGACCACTTCCTGATCGGCCTGCTGATCTACATGGTGGTGTTCGCGGCCGCGACCTTCGTCGCCGTGCCCGGCGCCATGGTGCTGCAGCTGATCGCGGGCTTTCTGTTCGGCCCCTGGGTCGGCGGCCTCGCGACGGCCCTTTCCGCCACCATCGGCTCGCTCGGCTACTATTCGGCGGCCCGGTCGGCTTTCGGCGAATCGCTTCGCCGCAAGGCGTTCGCGGACCCGCGCACCCGCCGCTGGCGCGAGGGCCTGGAGAAGGACGCCTTCTGGTACCTGATCGGGCTGCGCGTGCCGCCGGTCATGCTGTTCGTCGCCATCAGCGCCCTGGCCGGCCTCGCGGCAGTGCCCCTGCGGGCCTATCTGGCCGCGACCTTCCTGGGGGTCCTGCCCTCGGCGACGGTCTATGCGGCGATCGGCGCGGGGCTGAAGCACATCTTCGTCACCGGCGGCGGCGTGAACCCCATGGACCCGGCGATCTTCTGGCCCCTGACGGGCCTGGGGCTTCTGTCGATCATCCCGATCAGCGTGAAACTGATCCGCCGGCGCCTGGGCGGCCGTACAGAGGCCCCGGAATGACGATCCTGAAACGCCTCTGGCCGCTGGCCCTGATCGGCGCGGCGCTGGCGGCGCTCTTCGCGTCCGGCGCCAGCGACTGGCTGTCGCTGGAGGCGCTGCGCACGCACGAGCAGGCGCTACGGGGGTTCGTCGAGGCGAACCTGGTGCTGGCGCTCGCGGTCTTCATCGCCGTCTATGTCGTGGTCATCGCGGTCTATGTGCCCGGGGCCTCCATCCTGACGCTGACGGGGGGATTCCTGTTCGGGACCTTCCTCGGGGCCTCGGCGACCGTGATCGGCGCCACCCTCGGAGCCATCGCCGCGTGGTGGCTGATCCGCACCGCGCTTGGGGAGCCCCTGCGCCACCGCGCCGAGCGGACGGGCGGAACCCTGCAACGGCTGATCCGGGGCCTGCACGGCGACGCCTTCGCCTACGTCCTGTCGCTCAGGCTCATTCCGGCGGCGCCGTTCTGGCTGGTAAACGCCGCCGCAGGCGTCGCCTCCGTTCCGCTGGCGCCCTACGCCCTGGCCACCCTGCTGGGGATCATCCCCGGCACGGTGATCTACTCCGGCATCGGCGCCGGTCTCGGCGAGCTTTTCCGGCGTGACCAGAGCCCCGACCTGGACGTCATCTTCGAACCCCGCATCCTGTGGCCGCTCGTAGGCCTGGCGCTGCTGTCCTTCGTACCGATGGTCGTGAAGCGGCTGCGGGCGCGGGGGCCCGCGGCCTGATGCGCCGCCTCGAGGCGGACATCGCCGTAGTCGGCGCGGGGTCGGGCGGCCTGTCGGTCGCCGCCGGCGCCGCGCAGCTGGGCCTGAAGGTCGTGCTGTTCGAGAAGGGCGAGATGGGCGGCGACTGCCTGAACAGCGGTTGCGTCCCGTCCAAGGCCCTGATCGCCGCCGCCCACGCCGCACAGTCCGTCCGCGACGCCTCCCGGCTCGGCGTCCACGCCGGCGAGCCGCGCGTCGACTTCGCCCAGGTCATGGCCCACGTGCGCGGCGCCATCGCGGGCATTGCGCCCCACGACAGCCAGGAACGCTTCGAGGGCCTCGGTGTGACGGTCGTGCGCGAGCACGCGCGCTTCGCCGGTCCGCGGACCCTGCGCAGCGACACCGCCGAGGTATCGGCCCGGCGCATCGTCCTGGCCACCGGCTCGCGCGCCAGGATTCCGCCTGTTCCCGGACTGGCCGACGCGCCCTTCCTGACGAACGAGACGATCTGGAGCCTCGACGTCCTGCCCGAACACCTGCTGGTGCTGGGCGCCGGACCGATCGGGCTTGAGCTCGGCCAGGCGTTCCGGCGGCTGGGATCGCGGGTCACCGTCATCGAGGCGGAGACGCCGCTGCCCCGCGAGGACGAGGACCTGCGCACGCCTGTGCTGGACCAGCTTGCCGCCGACGGCGTCGAGTTGCTGGCCGGCGCCCGCGGCGGCCAGGTGGAGCACGCCGCCGGCCGGGTCGCCGTCCTCGCCGACGGGCGGCGCATCGACGGCTCGCACCTGCTGGTCGCGACCGGGCGCGAGCCGGTGCTCGACGGCCTGGACCTGGAAGCGGGCGGGGTGGCGTTCGACCGCGAGGGCGTGAAGGTGGACCAGAGTCTCCGCTCGGTCAGCAACCGCGCCGTCTTCGCCGTCGGCGACGTCGCCGGGCGGGGCCAGTTCACTCACCTAGCGGGCGCCCACGCGGGCCTCGTCATCCGCAAGGCCCTGTTCGCCCAGCCAGTGAACGCCGACCGGCTGGTCGCGCCGCGCGTGACCTACACCGATCCCGAAATCGCCTCGGTGGGTCTTACCGAAACGCAGGCGCGCGAGATCCACGGCGACGGCGTACGCGTCCTGACGGCGCCTTTCTCAGGCAACGACCGGGCCGTGGCGGAGGGCGACGGGCGCGGCTTCGGCAAGCTCATCCTGGACCGCCGCGGGCGCATCCTTGGGGTCGGGCTCGTCGGGCGCGGGGCAGGGGAGCTGATCTCGCCGTGGGTCATGGCGCTGACGTCGGGACGACCGCTGCGGGACTTTACCGGCTTCATCGCCCCCTATCCGACGCGCAGCGAGATCCACCGCAAGCTCGCCTCGGCCTGGTTCAGTCCGATCCTGTTTTCCGCCCGCACGCGCAAGCTGGTTTCATTGCTCAAGCGAGTCGGGTGAATTAGGCCATTGTCGGCGGGCCGCTCCGGTCCGCGCTGGTTTGAACAGATGAGGTTTTCCCGGCCGTCCGGGCGGATGCGCTGGCCCAGCGGGCTCTCTTCGCGGCTGCTGTTGCTGACCGCGGCCTTTGTCGTGGTCGCCGATCTGTTCATTCTCGCCCCGGCCCTGTCCTCGTTTCAGGAGCGCTGGCTGCTCGACCGCATCCGCCGCGCCGAGATCGCTGCCGGCGCGGTTGATGTCGCGCCCGACAACTTCGTGCCGAGCCGCCTGGCCGAACGGCTTCTGGTCAGCGCCGGGGTCACCGCCGTGGCGATCAAAGAGGAGGGCCGCCGACGCCTGGTGCTGGCGCCGACCACGCCCATGCAGTCGACGCCCGACTTCACCGACCTGCGCCAGGGCCGCATCGGCGGGTGGCTGGTCGCGCCGTGGCGCACCCTGTTCGGGGCCGAGGGGCGGATGATCCGGGCCATCGCCTCGCCCTGCTGCCGGTCGGCCGAGTTCGTCGAGATCGTCACCCCGGCCGAGCCGCTGAAGCGCGACCTGTGGGACTATCTGCTCCGCATCTTCGCCCTGTCGCTGGTGATCTCGGTGCTGGCCGGCGCGGCGATCTACGCCGCCCTGTCCGCCTTCATCGTCCGCCCCATGCGGCGCATCACCGAATCCATCGAGCGTTTCCGCGCCGACCCGGAGAACTCCGGCAGCGAACCCGAACTGACCGGCCGGCGCGACGAGATCGGCCGCGTCGAGGAGGAACTGGCGCGCATGCAGGAGGAGGTGCGCCAGGCGCTGCGCTCGCGCTCACGGCTGGCGGCGCTGGGCGAGGCGGTCGCCAAGATCAACCACGACCTGCGCAACATGCTGACCTCCGCCCAGATGGCCTCGGACCGGCTGGCCGACTCCGGGGACCCGGCGGTCGCCCAGGCGCTGCCCCGGCTCGAGCGGGCGCTGGACCGCGCGCTCGGCCTGACCCGCGACGTGCTCAACTACGGCAAGAGCGCCGAGGCGCCCCCCTCGATCACCCGCATCGGCCTGCGCGCGGCGGTGGAGGCGGCGGGCGAGGACGCGGGGCTGTCGCCCGGCGCCGTGGCCCTCGAGACGAAGGTGCCGAAGTCTTTCCAGATCGAGGCCGATCCGGAACAGCTGCACCGCATCCTGGTCAACCTCATGCGCAACGCCCGCCAGGCCATCGAGGGCCAGGAGCGCGAGACAGGCATGGTCAGGGTGTCGGCCGAGCGGCTGGAGGATGCGGCGGTGGTGCGGGTGGCGGACGACGGGCCGGGCATTCCCGACCGGGTGCGCGAGCGCCTGTTCCACGCCTTCGCCGGCTCGGGCCGCTCGGGCGGCGCGGGCCTGGGACTGGCCATTTCGCGCGAGCTCGCCCAGGCGCACGGCGGCGATGTCGACCTCGCCGAGACCGGGCCGGGCGGGTCAGTGTTCGAGCTTCGTCTGCCCCAGAGCGCCCCGCCCGCCCGACGCCCGGTGAAGCGCCGCCAGGCGGCCTGAGCCGCTCAGGGCGTCATGACGACGCCCTCGCGCCGGGGATCGGCGCCCCCTTCGAGGCGGCCATCGCGGCGGACGATGGCGTGCAGGCCCGATTCCTCGCCTGAGCCGGACTTCACCACTACGCCGCGCTCGGCCAGTCCCGCCGCCAGTTCGGGGGAAAGCTTGCCGGCCTCGCCGTTGAAGGCGGTTCCGCGCGCGACGATGTTGGGCAGGTCGATGGCCTGCTGGGGCCCCAGGTCCCATGCGAACATGCCGACCAGGGCCTTGAGGTTGTAGGCCAGGATCGCCGACCCTCCCGGCGAACCGACGGCGGCGACGAAGCGGCCGTCGCGGTCCAGCACGATCACGGGCGACATGGACGATCGCGGTCGCTTGCCGGGCGCCACCGCGTTGGCGGCCGGCGCCCCGTCCGTCCCGGTCGGCGAGAAGGAGAAGTCGGTCAGCTGGTTGTTGAGGAAGAAGCCGCCGACCATCCGGCCGGTGCCGAAGATGGACTCCACCGTCGTGGTCATGGACACGGCGTTGCCCCAGCGGTCGACCACCACGAAATGCGAGGTGCCGGCGGGCTCCAGCGTCCGGTCTTCCGCCGCCGCCACGGCGCCTGGCGGATTGCCGTGGCCAGACGCCGGACCGGCCCGCTCGCCGATCAGGGCGGCGCGGCGGGCGACGTAGGCGGGGTCCAGCAGGCCCTCCACCGGCACGGAGACAAAGGCGGGGTCGCCGACGTGGCGGTCGCGGTCGGCGTACATCAGGCGCGACGCCTCGATGAAGGCGAGCCAGGCGCCGGGCGAGGCCGCCCCGGTCTCGATCGCCGGCGTCCGCTCCAGCATCAGCAGCGCCTGCAGCAGGGATACGCCGCTCGACGGCGGCTGCGCGGTGCACACCACATAGACCCGCCAGGGCCGGCAGAGGGCCTCGCTCGCCTTCGGGCGGTAGGCCGCGAGGTCGGCGGCGGTCAGGGTTCCCGGCAGGGGGGCCTGGCGCGTGCGCGCGGCCACCGCCTCGGCGAGCGGGCCCTCGTAGAGCGCGCGGCCGCCACTTTCGGCCAGGGTTCTCATCGTGTCGGCATAGGCCTCGTTGCGGATGACGTCGCCCACGTCCACCGGCGTGCCGTCGGCCTCGATCAGATAGGCGCGTGCGTCGGGCTGCGACATCTGGGGGACGCCGGCGGCGGCGAAGCGGGCCAGCCGCCCGCCGACGGTGAAGCCTGCGCGCGCGCGCTCCTCGGCGGCCCCGAACAGGCTCTCCCAGCCGAGCCTGCCGTGACGGCGGTGGGCGTCCGCCAGCATGGCCACGGCGCCGGGGGCGCCGGTGGCGCGGCCCGAGACCACCGCCTCGCGGTACGATAGCGGCTTGCCGTCGGGACCCAGGAACATGTCCGGCGTGGCGCCCGCCGGCGCCGTCTCGCGGCCGTCCCAAGCCGTGACGCTCTTCGTGCGCGCGTCGTAGACCAGCATGAAGGCGCCGCCGCCGATCCCCGAGCTCTGCGGCTCGACCAGCCCCAGCATCGCCTGGATCGCCACCGCGGCGTCGACCGCCGTGCCGCCGCGCTTCAGGACCTCCAGCCCGGCCTCGGCCGCCAGGGGATGGGCCGCGGCGACCATGGCCCCGCTGCGGTCAGGCGCCGGCGCGCCTTGCGGGACGGGAAGCCTGGCGAACGGCGCGGCGCAGGCGGCGAGAAGAGCGAGGGCGATGACGGGCAGGACGCGGCGGATCATGGAACGGACATAGAAGACGCGGACCGGCGAGGGAACGGCCTTGGCGCGGCGCCGGCTTTCCCGGAAAGTCCGCCCATGCCCCAAGCCGACGCCCACGCTCGCCCCGGCCCCCGCAACCTGATCACCGACGTCGCCGGACTGCGCGTCGGCAATGCCGAGGACGTGGCCGCGCGCACGGGCGTCACCGTGCTGCTGGCGGAGGCGCCCGCGACCTGCGCCTGCGACGTCTCCGGCGGGGGGCCGGGCACACGCGAGACCGACGCGCTGCGTGCCGAGGGGCTGGTCGAGAGCGTGGACGCCGTCGTCCTGTCGGGCGGCTCGGTCTATGGCCTGGGCGCCGCGGACACCGTCACCGCGGCGCTGGGAGCGGACGGCAGGGGTTTTCGCCTGAACGAAGCCGCCCCGCCGGCCCCCATCGTCCCCGCGGCGATCCTGTTCGACCTGGCCAACGGCGGCGACAAGGCGTGGGGCGAGGCGCCGCCGTATGCAGGGCTGGGGCGCGCGGCGCTCAAGGCCGCCGGGAGCGAGTTCCGGCTGGGCGCGGCCGGCGCCGGGTTCGGCGCCATGGCGGGGCAACTGCGCGGCGGGCTGGGCTCGGCCTCGGCCGTCACCGCCGACGGACTGACGGTGGGCGCTCTGGCTGCGGTGAACAGCTTCGGCTCGGTGGTGGCCGCCGACGGAGAGAGCTTCTGGGCCGCTCCCTGGGAGATCGGCGCGGAATTCGGGGGGCGCGGACCGAGCGCCCTGTCGGCCGGTCCCGACGCCTGGCCCTTCGCCAAGCGTGACCCGTCCGGGCGGGAACATACGACCCTGTGCGTCGTGGCGACGGACGTGCGCCTGACGCGGGTTGAGGCCAGGCGCGTGGCGGTGATGGCGCGGGCGGGATTGGGGCGGGCGATCCGGCCGGTGTTCACGCCGTTCGACGGCGACGTCATCTTCGCCCTCGCCACGGGCCGCATCGAGGCGCCCGAGCCTCGCGCCTTCACCATCGCCCGCCTGGGCGCCCTGGCCGCCGATTGCCTGGCCCGGGCCACAGCCCGGGGCGTGTACGAGGCCGGCCTCGCCCCCGGATAGCGCCGATTTGCCATGCCCGGACGGCGCCGCTAGGCTGCCCCACTCTCATCCCATTGTTATGGTTCTCTAATCGTTCGCGCGAACGTGGAACCCCTGTTCCGCTTCGCTGACGCATCACTCCGCAACAACCAAAGGAGCGCCCATGCGCCTTTCGATGATCACCGCCGTTTCCGCCGCCGCCGTCCTGGCCGCCGGCGCCGCCCACGCCCAGGCCGACGCCCACGCCGGCCATCACCAGCCCGCCCCTGCGGCGGCTGCGGGCCAGTTCAGCGACGCCGACCTCAAGGCCTTCGACGACGCCGCGAAAAAGGTGAAGGCGATCGCCGACGGGGTGCAGGGCGGCGCGCCGAGCGCCGAACAGCAGCAGCAGATGAGCGCCGCCGTCGAGGCCTCCGGCCTGGGCGTCGAGAAGTACAACGCCATCGCCACTGCCGTTTCCAAGGATCCAGTGATGCGCGCCCGGGTGGCCGTGGCCTCCGCGCCGGCCTCGCCGGCCGGCTCGGTCGGCGCCACCGCCACCGACGCGGAACTGGCCCAGTTCTCGGCCGCCATGGCCAAGCTGCGCGAGATCAACAAGGGCGTGAACGGAACGCCGACGGCCGAGCAACAGCAGCAGATGACCTCGACCGTGGAGTCCTCGGGCATGGCGGTCGATCGCTTCAACGCGATCGCCACCGCCCTGCCGCAGGACGCGCGCCTGCGCGCCCGGGTCGAGCTGGCAGACGCCCACCGGGCCGCCGGTCACTGATCCCCGCTCCCCTCCCCGTAAGCGGGGAGGGGAGACCGATTCCATGTCGCAGGCGCCGATTAGGCGCTTGCGCATGGAGACGGCGGCGATTAAGTAGCCGCCCCTACCGCAAGGTACAGCGCGCCCGTAGCTCAGCTGGATAGAGCATCAGACTACGAATCTGAGGGTCGGACGTTCGAATCGTTCCGGGCGCGCCATATTTTCAATGACTTAGCATAATCTGCCCCCGCTGGGGACCCTCGCGGGACCCATATGGGACCCAAATTTTGCGCGGATTTCGCCCGGCGTCAGGGCGTTTCGCCGCGGTTCGTCGGCCCGGTTTGACCCGCTGCCTCTATGGAATCAGGGCCTGAACGGTCGCGATCAGCGCCCCAATCTCACGAGTTCGCGAGAGATGATGTTCAGGCTGTTGCAGCTCGTTCCATCGCCGGAATAGCGCGCCAGGGCCGCTTGAACCTATCCACAGCCTGTGGACAGTTCGGTCATCGATGGAAGTTGAGGAGCAAGGCCAGCGATGACGAGCATCTTCGAACATGACGAGGACGACGTCCTCCTGACCCGCAAGGAAGCCTCCACCGAGCTCCTGAGGCTGGGCATCCGCCGCTCCCCCGCGACGCTGGCGAAGATCTTCTGCACCCGCTCCGACGGCCCGCCTTGTCGCCATCTCGGTCGGACGCCTTATTATGCGAAGAGCGATCTTCACGCCTGGGCGAAGGCGCAGTTGACCGCCAAGCGCCACTCGTCACAGGAACCGCGTAAGCCGGCCGACTGGTCTGAACGGGCGCCGACGCCTCCGCTTTAGCCGATGGCGCTCAGAGACTTAGGCCCAAGCCCCGCTGCAGGCCGCGCGTGAAGTTCACGGCTCCGGCCTGCAGCGTGCCGGTGAGCGCCTGGCTCCGGCAGGCCTCCAGCGCCGGCCGCCAGGGCGCGAGGGTGACCGCGTGCCGGCCTTCGACGACCGCGAAGGTCAGGCCGCTGATGTGAAGCTTCGACAGGTAGACGCCGCTGAAGGTCCGCCCCTCCTGCGCCAGGGCGACGATCTTCCCGTCGCGGCCGAGGTGGTCGATGGCAGCTTGGAAGCCCTCGCGACCAAGCCTGTCGAGATCCCCTCTGCCGAGTTTCCAAGGCTCGCCTGCGCCCAATCCGCGCTCGCGAAGGACCACGCTCCGCTGGTCCATGGCAGATTTCACATCGCCGCCGAACCGCGCTTCGCTGACCCGCACGCGACCGGCGCCCGCCAGCTCTCGATCCAGATAGGTCTGGCCGCTGGCCTGAACCTGCGCGGAGAGCGGACGGTCATCGAGCACCGACAGCTGTAGATCCGCCTCGCCATGACGCGCGCGATCCGCCGCCGCCGCGCGCTGCTGATAGTCCGGGGGGATGCTGAAACGGCCGTCGCCCAGGGCCTTGCACGCGCCCTCCCGCGACATCGCCTCCAGCCGGCGCTCATGGCGCTCGATGAACGCCAGACGATCCGTCGGTCTCGCCAACTTGTGCTCCGCCGCCGACCAGACGCCTCCTCGCTCCGAGGCAATCTCGGCGATGGTGGCGTCCGCCGGACGCTCCGGTCGAGGCCAAGCGGCGAGCTGTATAACGGCACCCTCAGGAACGCGGTCCAACGCCAGCAGCGACTCCAGCGAGGGCACGCGGATGTGCGCCAGCTGCCCGTCCGTGAGATCCAGGACCAGCGCCTGCGGCCCATCGGCATGAGGGCCGATCGGCGCATGTCCGACATAGGCGCCGGCGACGATCTGGCCAGGCTTGAGGTCGACAGCTCGGAGGGTGCCGGCATCGCTGCGCAGATCTGCTGACAGCGCCTTGTGCGCCGCCCGCTCCCGGGCGTCTCGCTCCCCGACCGCCTGCAGCGTCTCGCGAAGATCAGGAGGCACCCGCCAGGCGCCCGCCTTCTCCCGCGCGATCCAGCCGCGCGTCTCCAGGTGGGTAAGCCGCCGTAGCAGCTCGGTCTGCTGCTCCGGCGGCAAGTCCGCCTGCAGCAGCCGCCCGTCGCGACTGAGGCTGATGATCGTCCGGTCATGCCCTGTGAAGCGGTCCGCCGTCACCATCCGCTCAACCGATGCGGACTGCTCCAGCCGAGGCCCAAGGATCTCCGTCGCCAGCTCCTGCGCTCGGCCTCGCAAGCCATGGCCGACGTATTCCCGCGCCAAGACGAGGTCGCGCCCGTCATCCCGCCGCCCGCGCATGAGCACATGCAGGTGCGGCCGCCCAGTGTCGTGATGCGCGCCGGCAATCCAGTCGATCTCGGTTCCAAGGTCCTTCTCGACCCGCCGCATGAACTCCCGCGCATAGCCCTTCAGGTCGGAGAGCTCCGCCCCGTCCTCCGGATTGACGATTAGGCGGAAGTGGTGCCGGTCGCCGGCGCACCGTTCCGCGAAGGCCCGTCCATCGGCCTCGTCGCTGTTCCGGTCGAAGAAACGCTCGTCGGCGCCGTTGACGCCCGCGCCGTCTCGCTCGACGTAACGCACGTGCGCCAGGAGGCTGGCCCGGGCCTGGACATCCATCCGAACTACCCGCGCCTTCACCACCACGCGCCTCATTCCCGAGGCCGCAGCCCTCGGCGGCCTGATCCTCGGACCAGTCTGCTTCGCGGAGAAGTGCCGCGCCCGCTCACGTGGACTCATCGCGGGCGTCGCCCGCGCAAGGCTAACGACAGTTCGACGCACGGCCGGCGGCGGCGTTTGAGCTTCCCGCCGAATCGTCATTGATGGTCGCAGGTCCGGCTCGCGATCATCGCCCATGGCGTCCTCCACCGACGCCCGCTCCGCCTCCGGCCAGATGTATCCGGCTCATCGACGATCTTTCAGCGTCGTGAACCGATTTTATCTTGCCTCTCCTCCCTGTCGCTTAGCTGTTGATTCCGCTCGATTACTCTTGATTCTCCGGCATGGATCGCGCGGGGTGCTGTCAATAACGGCGTGAACGTATATTCTGACTGGCTAGCGGTACTTGACGCTGGCGATCACAGCGAAGGTATCGGGGGTCCGGTGGCAGGTAACAGCACAAGGTTCGAAGACCTCAAGCCCGGTGCGCGTCTGCGCGGTCTGGCGGCCAGTTCGGTGGCGGAAATCGTACAGGTGAGCCGCTTTGGGGCGGACGCGCTGAACGTCGTGTTCCGGGCGGATGGGCGCGTGGGCGAACGTCTCGTGTACCGGGGCGAGGAGACCGCATTCGAGTTCGTTGAGGGTGGTCGGACCTATGCCTTCGACGCCGACGGCGCGTTGCTTCGTCTGGCCTCCGAAGCCTATCGCGTGCGCCTCGCGCACCTCTTCGACCCCTACCTGGCTGTCAGCGCCTCGCAGATCGAGGCGCTGCCGCACCAGATCACCGCCGTCTATGGCGAGATGCTGCCGCGCCAGCCGCTTCGGTTCCTGCTGGCCGACGATCCGGGCGCCGGCAAGACCGTCATGGCCGGACTGCTGATCAAGGAGCTACTGATCCGAGGCGACCTGGAGCGGTGCCTTATCGTGGCGCCGGGGAGCCTGGTCGAACAATGGCAGGAGGAGATGGCGGAGAAGTTCGCGCTTGGCTTCGACCTTCTGACCCGCGACCAGATCGAGGCTTCGTTGACGGGCAACCCGTTCGTCGAGCGAAACCGCCTCATCCTGCGGCTGGACATGGCCGCGCGGTCTGACGAACTCAAGGCGAAGCTGGAGGCGGCGCCGGAATGGGACCTCGTCATCTGCGACGAGGCACACCGCATGGCCGCGTCCTATTTTGGCGGCGAGGTGAAGGAAACCCAGCGTCACCGGCTCGGCAAGCTCTTGGGTACGCGCACACGGAACCTGCTACTGATGTCGGCGACGCCTCACAACGGCAAAGAAGCCGATTTTCAGCTGTTCATGGGCCTGCTGGACGCCGACCGGTTTGAGGGCCGCTTCCGAGAGGGCGTCCACAAGGCCGACGTCTCGGACATGATGCGCCGGCTGACCAAAGAGGAGCTGTACCGCTTCGACGGGACCAAACTATTCCCGGAGCGGTGCGCCTACACCGCGAGCTACGCACTCTCGGAGGATGAGGCTGATCTTTATCAGGCCGTCACTACCTATGTGCGCGAAGAGATGAACCGCGCGGACCGCAGCGGCGATGGTGGACGGCGCAACAGCGTCGGCTTCGCGCTCCAGATTCTTCAGCGACGCCTGGCCTCGTCGCCGGCCGCGATCCACCGCTCGCTG
Organism: Pseudomonadota bacterium; assembly: GCA_023432855.1. Lineage (GTDB taxonomy): Bacteria > Pseudomonadota > Alphaproteobacteria > Caulobacterales > Caulobacteraceae > JAEZEZ01. The sequence continues at coordinate 32,912 of JAEZEZ010000002.1, forward strand.
GAACGGCGGCGCAAACGTCTCGAAGAGCGACTCCGCGAAGAGCGGCTGATGCGCGACGGCGGCGGCCCGCTGAGCGCCGCGCCCGTGCTGCCGGCCTATGATCCGGACGATTTCGATGAGGCGCCGGGCGAGGAGTTCGAGGCGGCCGAAGAGCAGATTGTCGACTCCGCCACGGCGGCGCAGACGCTTGCGGAGCTTGAGGCGGAAATCGCCATCCTCAGCGATCTGGAGGCCCGGGCGCTCCGGCTCAAGCTGTCCGGTCGCGACACAAAATGGCGCGAGCTCGAGGCGATTCTCGACGATCCGATCATGCTCGATTCGGCCACGGGCCTGCGGCGGAAGATCCTCATCTTCACGGAGCCCAAGGACACGCTCGACTACCTCGCTCAAAAGATCGCGGCGCGGATCGGTGATCCGGCGGCCGTGGTCACCATCCACGGAGGCGTCGCGCGCGAGGCCCGGCGGGCGGCCATCGCGGCCTTCAACAGCGACCCCCTGGTCCGGGTGATGATCGCCAACGACGCGGCGGGCGAGGGCGTGAACCTGCAACGGGGGGCGCATCTGATGGTCAACTACGACCTGCCGTGGAATCCCAACCGGCTGGAGCAGCGGTTTGGACGCATCCACCGCATCGGCCAGACCGAGGTCTGCCACCTCTGGAACCTGTGCGCTGCCAACACCCGCGAAGGCGAGGTCTATCGCCGGCTGCTGGAGAAGCTGGAAGAGGCACGTGCGGCGCTGGGCGGCAAGGTCTACGACGTTCTCGGCGAGCTGTTTGAGGGCCAGGCCCTGCGTACTCTGCTGGTTGACGCCATTCGCTACGGTGACCGGCCCGATGTTAAGGCCGAGCTGTTCCGCAAGGTAGATGGCGCGGTCGACGTCGCCACGATCGAAACTCTCGTCGCCGAGCGGAAGCTGACTTCAGAAGGTCTGGATCCCAGCGCCGTCACTGCGATCCGCGAGGAGATGGAACGGGCGCAAGCGCGCCGGCTCCAGCCCCACTTCATCGGCTCGTTCTTCCGCGAAGCCTTCACCACCCTGGGAGGCCGCATCGCTGAACGGGAGAAGGGCCGCTTCGAAATCACGCGGGTGCCGGGCGTCCTTAAGGAGCGGGATCGGTTGATCGGGCGGGGAGACCCTGTCCTCGATCGGTACGCGCGGGTGACATTCGAGAAGTCGCTGATCGCGGGTCAGCCCCAGGCTGAGCTGATGGCGCCTGGGCATCCGTTACTCGACGCTGTCGTCGACCTGATCCTGGAGCGGTTCCAGCCGCTACTCGAGCAGGGCGGCGTGCTGGTCGATGAGACGGACGAGGGAGAGACACCGCGCCTGCTGGTCTACCTGGAGCACGCCATCCGCGACGGCCGCGCCAGCCGCACGGGCGAGCCGCGGATCATTTCCCAGCGGCTCCAGTTCATCCACCTGAAGGAGGACGGCGGCGCGATCGACGCCGGCTCCGCGCCCTATCTCGACTACCGCCCAATCACGTCGGAAGAGCGCGTCGTGCTCGCCGACGTGGTTCAGGCCTCATGGCTCTCGGATCGGGTGGAGGAGCGGGCGCTCGGCTATGCCGTCGCCACGCTAGTGCCCGAGCATCTGGCGGAGGTGAAGCGGCGGCGGATCTCAGAGATCGACAAGGTCGAGCGCGAAGTCCGCGCTCGTCTGACCCGGGAGATCAACTACTGGGACGCGCGGGCTTCGCGCCTGCGCGAGGAGGAGCGCGCCGGCAAGGAACAGCGGATCAATGCGCAGAACGCCGAGGCCACGGCCCAGCGCATGGTCGATCGGCTGCACAAGCGCCAGGCGGAGCTGGAGCGCGAGCGCCAGATCAGCGCCATGGCGCCGGTCCTGAAGGGCGCGGCGCTTGTCATCCCCCGCGGCCTACTGGCGGTCCGAACCGCGCCGCCCCAACCCAGCCATCCGCCGCAGTTTTCGGAGGACCCGCACGCCCGGGCGGTGATCGAGAAGCTGGCGATGGATGCGGTCATGGAACACGAACGCGCCGCCGGGAACGATCCGCGCGATGTGTCGGCCGAAAAGAAGGGCTGGGACATCGAGAGCCGTGACGCTCGCACCGGCCACCTACGCTTCATTGAGGTGAAAGGCCGCCACAGCCAAGCGCGCGACGTCATCATCACGAAGAACGAAATATTGGCCTCGCTCAATGCGCCGGACGCCTTCCACCTCGCGCTTGTTCTGGTGGAAGATGGCTACGCGCAGCAGCCGGTCTATGTGCAGCGGTTCTTCCGCCGCGAACTGGGCTTTGCCGAGACGGCGGTGGTCTTCAACATCGCCGATCTGCTATCGTTGACGCAGGGGCCGCTCCAACGGTCGGATTCGCAGATGGAGACTGGAGTCGCCTGACCGGCTCGGCCTCACACTGGTCATTGAGGTACGAGACGCGTGACGACGCCAGTGCGCAAAAAGCTCATTGAGGTCTCCATCCCGCTGGAGGCGATCAACGCCGCCTCCGCGCGGGAAAAGTCCATCCGTCACGGCCATCCGTCCACCCTTCACCTCTGGTGGGCCCGGCGGCCCTTGGCCGCCTGCCGGGCGGTGCTGTTCGCCCAGCTGGTTGATGACCCCTCGGCCTGGCCGGATCGTTTCCCTACGGAAGAAGCGCAGGACGCCGAACGCCGCCGCCTGCACCGCGTCATCGAGCAGATGGTGCCGTGGGAGGCGTCCAACGATGAGGCGATCCTCAATGCGGCGCGCTGGGAAATCGCGCGCTCGGTCGCCTGGGGGCTAGGCGAAGAGCCGCCGCCGCAGGGCGACGGCAAGGCGATCCTCAACTATCTCCAAACCAAGGCGCCGCCGGTCTACGATCCCTTTTCCGGTGGCGGCTCCATCCCGCTGGAAGCTCAGCGCCTCGGTCTGCGCGCCTACGGATCGGACCTCAATCCGGTCGCCGTCCTGATCGGCAAGGCGTTGATCGAGATTCCGCCGAAGTTCGCCGGTATGCCTCCTGTTAACCCGGACGCCCAGGCCGAGCTGAAGCGAGGCGGAAGCTGGAACGGCAAGGGCGCTCAGGGTCTGGCGGAAGACCTGCGTTACTATGGCCGCTGGATGCGCGACGAAGCCGAGAAGCGCATCGGTCACCTCTACCCGAAAGCCAAGCTGCCAGACGGATCGGAAGCGACGGTGATCGCTTGGCTGTGGGCGCGGACTGTACGCTCACCGGATCCGGCGGCCAAGGGTGCCATGGTTCCGCTGGTATCGTCTTTCATGCTGTCCACTAAGGAGGGGAAGAAGGCGTGGGTGGAGCCGGTGATCGATCCGGCTGCGCAGGACGGCTGGCGTTTCGAGGTGCAGACGGGTGCCCTGACAAAGGCAGAAGAAGCGCAGCTAAAAGCGGGAACGAAGACGGGCCGCGGATCTAATTTCACCTGCGTGTTGACGGGAAGCGCCATCAACGGCGACCACGTGAAGTCTGAGGGCATGGCCGGACGCATGGGGGCGCGGCTCATGGCGATTGTCGCCGAAGGTCAGCGGAGGCGCATTTACCTGACACCGACCGACGAACAGGCTGCGACGGCCGCAAAGGCAAAGCCAACATGGGAGCCGGAAGGTGATCTACCCAACGATCCACGCAACTTCTGGACCGTACAATATGGGCTCACGACTTTCGCGTCTCTCTTCACGCAACGTCAGCTGGTAGCGCTCACAACATTTTCAGAGCTCGTGGCCGAAGCGCGTGCGAGGGTCCTCACTGACGCCCAAGGTTTGGAGGGGCTATCAGATCGTCGCCCCCTTCACGAAGGCGGCCGCGGAGCTCAGGCTTACGCAGATGCTCTCGCCACCTATCTGGCATTTGCAATCAGCAAGATCACAAACATCGGGTCGACCGTTGCGAGTTGGATGTCTGATCGCGGTGCGTTCCGGGAAACGTTCGCACGCCAAGCCATCCCCATGACTTGGGACTATGCTGAAGCAAATCCGTTCGCGGATGCAGGTGGGTCGATAGACAGCGCGCTAGACAAGGGCGCCATGGCGATCGCTAGTGTGCCCGCTGTGTCTGTGGGAGAGATAAAGCACCAAGCGGCGCAAAATAATTCATTCAGTCACGAGCGGATCGTAGTTTCCACAGACCCACCTTACTACGACAATATTGGCTATTCGGATCTCTCCGACTTCTTCTATGTTTGGTTACGGAACCAGCTCTCCGTGGTCTGGCCCGATCTTTTCCGCAGGATCACGACGCCCAAGACGGAGGAGCTGGTTGCTACCCCTTATCGCCACGCCGGCAAGGCTGGAGCGGAGGCGTTCTTCATGGATGGGATGGGCCAAGCGCTGACAGCGATGCTCAATTCAGCAACCGACAGTCAGCCCGCTGCGATCTACTACGCTTTCAAGCAGTCCGAGGTAAGCGACGGTGATGTCACTTCGGCGGGATGGTCCTCCTTTCTTCAAGCCGTTGTGAATGCGGGATGGGTGATCGACGGAACTTGGCCGGTGCGTACAGAAAGTGCTGGGCGCCTTATTGGTAAGGACGCCAATGCGCTGGCGTCGTCAATCGTCCTTGTTTGCCGCAAGCGGCGGAGCGATGCAGCCACGATCACACGCGCTGACTTCACTCGATCCCTCAAACAGGAACTTCCTGAAGCTATAGACGCGATCCGCAAAGCGGGTGTCGGTCCGGTTGACATGCAACAGTCAGTCATCGGACCTGGCATGGGCATATTCAGCCGCTACGCAAAGGTGTTGGAAGATGACGATAGCGCAATGACCGTAAAAACGGCGCTCGCGCGTATCAACCGCGTCTGGGAAGAGATCGAGAACGAACTCGATGCGGCCTTCGACCCGGAAACTCAAGTCGCGCTGGCTTGGTATGGCTCATATGGATTTGATGCGCGACCTTCCGGTGAGTTGATTACACTAACAACAGCCAAAAACACCTCCGACCGCGCACTCTTCCAGTCGGGCGTATTCCAGAACCTCTCCGGTCGTACTGCCCTGACTCCCCGCGATGCACTACTGGCCGGCTGGTCGCCTTCGACCGACAGGCACCTCACGGTGTGGGAGTGCGTGCAGCACACCGCTCGCGTCCTTAACGCTGAGGATGGCGGCGCCGAGCCTGCGGCCCGGCTGGTGGCGCAAATGGGTTCGAAGTCTGCGGAGGCGCGGAAGCTGGTCTATCGCTTGTTCGAAATTGCTACCCAAAAGGGGTGGACAGCTGAAGCGCTGGTCTACAACGAGCTCGCGGAGGAGTGGACGAAGCTGGAAGACATGGCTAACGGCTTGAGCGCTCCCGCGCGGCCTGGTCAGGCACAACTTGAGCTAATCTAGGAGCAAGAGGGGTGCTGGAGCGGCTGGAGATCACGAACTTCAAGGCGTGGCGCGAGGCGAATGTCGACCTTGGCGACATCACCGGCCTGTTCGGGACTAACTCCTCCGGCAAGTCGAGCTTGATCCAGTTCCTGCTCATGCTGAAGCAAACCCGAGAGGAGCGCGACAGGTCCACGGTCCTGCAGCTCAACGAGCCCTATGTCCGGTTGGGCCAGTTCTCGGACATCATCCACGGCCGTGATCCCAAGAAGCATTTGCTCTGGCGTATAACCTTTAGGCCGGACGAGGCGATGACGCTATCGGATGCGACCGAGAAGCGTGCCGTCGCCGCGAGCGGCGAACTGATCGGCGTCAGCTCCGAAGTTTGGGGCGAGCCGTTGGCAGGAACTTCGACCTTCGCCCTCCAGCCCGCGTTCCTCGAATACTCCCTAGGTGGCGTGTCCTTTCGCATGAACCAGCGGGCGGAAAAGACGAACGAGTACGACCTCGTCTCCGCCGGCGGCGCCTTCAGGTTCGCGCGCAATCAGGGCCGCGCATGGCCGCTGCCCGGCCCTGTCCGGTCGTACGCCTTTCCCGATCAGGCGCGGACCTACTTCCAGAACGCACAGTTCCTGGCCGACCTTGAGACCGCCTACGAGGATCAGCTCGACAAGGTCTACTACCTGGGCCCGCTCCGCGCCCCGCCGGTGCGTGACTACGTCTGGACCGGCTCGCGCCCGATCGACGTAGGCAGTGCGGGCGAACGGACGATAGAGGCCCTGGTCGCGGCCACAGCGGCGGGCGAGCGCCGCAGCCTCGGGCCGCGCAAACATTCGCGGCCGCTGCAGGAGATCGTCGCACACTGGCTGCAGGAGCTTGGCTTGATCCACAGCTTCGTTGTCGAAGAGATCGCGGAGGGCTCCAACCGCTGGCGAGCCAAGCTGCAAGTCTCCCGCGGCAGCCCGCCTGTGGCGCTCACTGACGTCGGCACCGGCGTCTCACAAGTCCTGCCAGTCATCACGCTGCTCCAGTATGTGCCAGAGGGCTCGACGGTCTTGCTGGAACAGCCTGAGATTCACTTGCATCCCCTCGCACAGGCCGGTTTGGCCGATGTCATCATCAATGTGGCGAAGCACCGAAAGGTCCAGGTTGTCCTTGAGAGCCATTCCGAGCATCTCCTTCTGCGTCTCCAACGCCGGATCGCGGAGGAGGAGATCGAAGCCAAGAAGGTGAAGCTCTACTTCGCCGATGCTTCCAACGGGGTCTCGACGCTCGAGCCCCTGCGCCTCGACGAATACGGGAACATTGAGAACTGGCCACAGCTGTTCATGGGTGACGCCTTCGGCGAGGTTGCTGCGGCCGAAATGACGCGGATCAAACGGCGGGCCGACGAAGCAGCCGAATGACCGAGGTGATCATTGATACAAACGTAGCGGTTGTCGCGAACCGCCAGAACCCAGATGTCGCCCAAGGCTGTGTCGACAACTGCATCGCGTTCATCACCGCGGCACATAGCCAGCATGTTGTGATCGTCGATGACGCGGACGCGGTGCGCCAGGAATATGCGCAAGCGCTTCAACAAAGCCGCCCCTATGGTCTTGGGGCGTTGTTTCTGCAGCACGTCTATCAGCAGCAATTCAATCCCAATCGCGTGCGTCGGGTAAATCTTCCGATCGGGCCTGATGGCGAGTATGTGGATTTTCCAGGCGGCGGAGCTCTGGCGACTTTCGATCCATCCGATCGGAAGTTTGCGGCACTCTCAAAGCAGACGGGGGTCGCGGTGACGAACGCCGTTGATAGTGACTGGGCTGATCATTTGGCCCACCTCCATGCGGCGGGCATTGTCGTCGACTTTCTGTGCGGCTGCGACAAGACGAAGTGGTTCACGACATGAGCACTGAGAAAGAAACGCTCCAGCGCGTTCAAGGCGCGCTGTATCACCTCCGTCGTGGGCTGGCGCCATTTGTCGAAGCGCGGATGAAGGCGCGGCATGGAGCTAACTGGCTGCACTACGCCAGCCGCGCCGCCGGTGGATCTCCGAACGCGCCCCTTGATGAGTACGGTCTGCTCAAGACCATGATCGACAACTGGCGTGATGCGTTCGACGACGCCTTCGCCCGGCATGAGAAGCACAAGGTCCGCAACTTCACCTCCATGGCGCTGGAGGCCCGCAACGCTACGTCGCACCTCTCAATCCCGCTGCAGGACGAGGAGGCGCTGCGCTACCTCGACGCGATCCACTGCCTCTTGAAGGCGGTGAAGGCCGACGCGGCCGAACTCGCCGAGGCGAAGAAGCTCTACGACGCGCAACGGGTATCGGGCGTGGCGCCTGCCGCCGCGCCTGCTTCCGTCACGCCCGCCACGCCGGTGCCCGCGACCACACGGCAGACGCTATCGCTCTCCCTCGACCGTCCCACTGAAGACGGACCGGCCAAGGCCTTGAAGCCGTGGATTGAGGTGGCGCTGCCGCACCCCGACGTGCTGGCCAACCGCTTCAAGGAGGCGGAGTTCGCAGCCGACCTGTTCGCCGTGGACAGCGGCAACGTCGATCCCACCAGCGACTATGCCACCGCCAAGGGCTTCTTCGAGATCACCTTCCTGACCGAAGGCCTGAAGCGCGTGCTGACCACAGCGCTTCAACGGCTGAGCGGCGTCGGTGGCGATCCGGTGATCGGCCTCCAGACCGCGTTCGGCGGCGGTAAGACGCACACCATGCTCGCCGCATACCACCTGGCGAAGGCGGACGATCTTGGACCGCTACGCGGCCTTGCCGGACTTGCCGAGGCCGCGGGCGTTGGCGGGTGGAAGCCAGCCAAAGTCGCCGTCTTCGTCGGCACGGCCAAGGGGGTCGACACTTCGTTGATTCTGAAGGACGGACCCAAGGTCCGCACGCTCTGGGGCTATCTCGGCTGGCGTCTGGCGGGGCAGGCCGGTCTTGACCTGATGGCCGATGCGGAAGCCGCGCGGACCAGTCCGGCGTCGGAACTGCTGGTCGAGCTGTTTAAGCTTTCCGGTCCCGCTCTGATCCTGCTGGACGAACTGGTCGCCTATGCGCGCCAGCTGCCCGACGACCGGTTCGAGGCCTTCCTCTCGTTCATTCAGTCGCTGACCGAGGCGGCGAAGATGGCGCCGGGAGTCCTCATAGTGGGCTCGCTGCCGGAGAGCGACCTGGAAGCCGGCGGCGAAAAAGGCGTGAAGGCCCTACGGCGTCTTCAGACGGTCTTCGGCCGCGTGCACTCGCCATGGCTCCCCGCGTCCGGTGACGAGACCTACGAGATCATCCGCCGCCGCCTGTTCCAGACCCTGGACAGCGACGGCGAACGCGCGCGCGACGAGACGGTCAAGGCGTTCCACGACCTCTACCGCAAGAACCCCGCCGAATTCCCACCGGAGGCCAAGGAAGCGCGCTACGCCGAATTGCTGCGCCTTTCCTATCCGATCCATCCCGAGCTCTTCGACCGGCTCTCCAAGGACTGGGCGAGCTTGGAGAAATTCCAGCGGACGCGGGGCGTGCTTCGTTTCATGGCCAATGTCGTCGGCGTGCTCTGGCAGGCTCAGACGAACGATCCGCTGATCACGCCGGCGCGTGTGCCCGTGGCGCACGAACGGGTGCGGGCGAGCGTCCTCTATCCTCTCGACCCCGCCTTCAGCGCCGTCGTCGACAAGGAAGTGGACGGCGACGGGTCTCTGCCCGAGCGGATGCAGTCCAACCCGACGCGCCGGATCTCCCAGCTGCGCGCCGCCACGCGCGCAGCCCGGGCCGTGTTCCTCTGCTCGGCGCCGCTGGTTGGGCAACCCAACGCCGGGCTTACTGGAGCCGGTCTGCGGCTCGCGTGCGCGGAACCTGGCGACCAGCTCGCCATCTTCGGCGAGGCGCTGCGCGAGCTGAGCGAGCGGGCGACGTATCTCTATGAGGAGGCCGGCCGCTACTGGTTCTCCACCCAGCCGACCCTGAACCGCCTGGCTGACGAGCGCGCGAAGGCCTACCCGGATCACGAAGTCGACGCGATGATCGTGGATGTCCTCACGGAGGATGCCCGGACAAAGGGCAACTTCCACCGCATCTTCGCCGCGCCGGATGACCCGATCGGCATCGATGAGGCCGACGCGCTATCTTTGGTGATCCTGAGCCCGGCGACCCCTCATAGCGGCAAGGGTGCGGGCAAGTCGGCCGCGGTCGACGCCGTGACCGAGTCCCTGACCCGCTGTCGCTCCGCTCAGCGGCGGTTCCGCAACACCCTCTTCTTCGTCGCGGCCGACGACGCCCTGTTGGGCGCGGCGCGAGAGGCGATGCGTCGGGCCATGGCTTGGCGCGAGATTGCTGAGGACCAACGACTAAAGGATCAGCTTCCACCGTCGCAGATGAAGGATGCAGGCGCCAAGGCCAGCGCCGCGCGCGAGGGCGCGGCCAAGGCTGTCCGTGCCGCCTGGAGCCACATCCTTTACCCTATCAAGACCGACAGCACCGAGGCGGGCCGCCCCTTCGACCTCGACCAGCTTACGCTCGCTTCGAAGGACCGCCCCGCGATTCCCTCGGCCGTCTACGACAAGGTCGGTCCCAAGGGAGACAATGTCGCTAAGGAGAAGCTTGGCCCTGAGACCCTGTGGCTGAACCTAAGACCCCTTTGGCCGCAGGACCGCCCGCACCTGCGGATCGCGGAAGTGACGGAGTGGTTCGCCTCCTACGTCTACCTGCCCAAGCTGCGTGATCGCGTCGTGCTTGAGGGCGCTATTCGCGACGGCGTGGGAAAGCTCGATCCCTCCTTTGGCTATGCCGACGGTTTCGACGAAAGCACCGGCCGGTATCGCGGACTGGCTTGGGCGAGGGGCGTGCCGGAGATGATGCCCGACACGGCCGTATTGGTCCGCGCGGATGTTGTGGCGGAGCACCTGGAGAAGGCCTCCGGTCCGCACCCAGCCTCGGCCGGACCGTCCGCTCCATTCTCCCGCGATGGACAGGGGAACCCGGGCTCCCCAGGCAATCCATCGCGGGACCCTCAGCGACCCACCCGGTTCTACGGGAGCGTCGAGATCGACATGGTCCGGCCCGTCAAAGCCTTCGACGCGATCCTGAACGCCGTCGTCATGGAGCTGCAGCGCAACCCAAACGCAAAGGTGAAGCTCACCTTGGAGATCGAAGCGGAGTCTGCGAGCGGGTTCGACGACGCGGACATCGGCGTGGTGCGCGACAACGCTCGTCAACTGAAGTTCAAACCGGACTCGACCGGGTTTGCCTAGAGAGGCGGCTCTGCCTGTCTTTCAATTCAAGTGAGGCGGTCGAAGCGCAGCGAAAACTCGTACGTGCGGAGTTCGAGATCATTCACCCGCTTCGCTGCCGCTCTGATGCGGTCGGGAAATTCTGCAGCGATCAGGTAGGCTCGGACGGGCTCGCCACGCTCCTCGGCCAATGCCTCGGCGTAACCGAGCGTTTGCTCCAATGCGCCAGAAGGACAGGCTCCTGCCTTGAGCTCGATTACGACTAGTTTCCCGTCCTTATCCTTCGCTACGATGTCTATGCGGCCAGTCGCAACCGTCACCTCGAAGCCGTTGTCGGCCTCGACGAGCCCTGGTTCTAATGCTGCGAGCTGCTTCCTGACAGCGGCCTGCATCTCCCGCTCGAGCTTGAAGACGACGCCCTCGCTAGCTTCTGCCTCATCCTCCATAGCTTCATCGAGCGTGAGGTCATCTTCGGTTCCTGGTGTTTGCGCCTCGACTACGAACTGGAGGTAGCGCTTGAGAACAGATCTGGCGTGGCTCGGGTAAGTGAGAAACGGACCGACATTAGCGGTCTGCCCCCACTGGATTATCGCGTCGATCCCCTCCCGAGCGATTGCTTCATCGAGCCCGCCAATCGCGGTGTCGATGCGCGAGAGGTAGGAGTTATAGGTGTTGTAGCTGGAGCGCTTCGCTCCAACCGTATGCAAGAAATACTCCTTGAATTCAGCGCTTCGGTACATGCGTTCCTCAAACCAGCTGGTGCATAGATCATTAGCTCAACCGTCGCATCACTCATACCGGCCTGTCTCGACGACTCTGGCCTCCCCCTCGATGAACGGCAGGAAGCGCGCCCCTACCTGCTCAGCCACGGCCCTCACCGGGTCATCCGCCAGGTGCGCGTACCGCTCCGTCGTGGTCGCCTGCCGGTGCCCCAGCGCCTTGCCGATCAAGTATAGGCTCGCGCCGTCCGCGGCTGCGAAGCTGGCGAAGGAGTGGCGGAGGTCGTGGATGCGGACGCCTTGCAGCTTGGCGGCGGCGCGGACCTGGCTCCAGGTCTTGTAGAGGCCGACGGTCGGGCCTTCACCCCTCGCGGCAGGGAAGACGTAAGGGCTGGTGCGGGGCCGGCGCATGATCTCCTTGAGCGCCGCCGAATTCAGCGGGATCATCTTTTCACCCGTTTTCGATCGGTGCCAGGGCAGCTGGATCCGGCCGCGTTCCAGGTCGACCTCGCCCCAGGTGAGGTTGAGAATCTCGGACTTGCGGGCGCCGGTGAAGAGCAGCAGCCGCAGGATCGCCCCGTGTGACTCCGGAATCTCGCCGGCGTCGGCCAGCTCGCGGATCGTCTCCAGGAGGTGCTGCGCCTCGGTCGTGGTCAGGTACCGCTCGCGCTTGCGGGTGGTGATCTTCTTCACGCCGATCGACGGGTTGTGGGGGATGATCTCCTGCTGCACGGCCCAGGACAGCATCGCCGACATAGAGCGGATGGTCGCGCCGGCGGCGCCCGGCCCACCGCGGATGATCGCGCGCCCGCGCTTGCGGGTGCGCTCGTCCTTCGCCGTCTTGCCGGTGAGCACATCGGCCTGCAGGCGCTCCAGGTCGCGGCGGGTGATGTCGCGGGCGAGCCGCTTGCCGAGCAAGGGTGAAACGTGGCGGTGCAGGACGGAAGCGTCTGCAGCCCAGGAGGACTCTCGCTTCTCCGGCTTGGCGATCCGCCCTTCGTAGAGATAGGCGGCGATCAGCTCGTCCACGGTGACAGCTTCGCGCAGTTCGCGCTTGGCCTGCATGGGGTCGTGGCCCTTCTTCGTGGCCCGCAGCATTTCAGCGGCTTCCTCGCGGGCGTCGTCCAGCTCCAACGGGCTGCCGACCTTGCCCAGGGTATGCCGGCGCACCGCAGACCCCAGGCGGTACTTCAGGATGAAACTCTTACCCCCGCTCTTGCGCGCGCGGACGCCGAAGCCTTTCACCTCGCTGTCCCACAGGTAAGCCTCGTCGCGGTCGGTAGCGAAAGCATCGACCATTCTCTTCGTCAGTCGCGGCATCGAAAAACCTCCAAAAACGGGACCCGCATGGGACCTGAGGCGACGGAAATAGGCGTCAATCTCGGTCAATCACAGTAAAGCGGGCCTATGGAGCAGTTTCAATCAAAACACCTTTCTCAACAATAGGCTTATTATTTTCAGAGCGTTTCAGAGCGATGCTTGTGAATACCTGCCTTTACTAGCTAAGAATCTGAGGGTCGGACGTTCGAATCGTTCCGGGCGCGCCATTTTCTCCCCCACATCCCGCATCTTCGCCGTCAGGCGAAGCGCCAGCGCTGCAGGTGTTCCAGCACGTCGGCGACGATCTGGTCGCGGGTGAAGCCGGTGATGTCGCGCGCCTTCGCGCTGTCGACGCGGGCCTTCAGCCGCCATTCCAGCTCCGGCCCGTCCTTCAGCGCATTGCGGGCCCCCAGGACCGGGCGCGGTCGCGACTGGGCGCTGATGCGATAAACGAGGTCCGGTCCCCCGCCGTGGCTCACCACCAGGGCGACCTCGCCGTCCGCCCGCTCGACGCGGCTTTGCTCGACGCCTTCGGCGGTCAGGCCGTCGCGCACGCTCTCCAGGGCCGGCGTGGCGTGGCGTTCGATCTGGCGCTCTATTTCCCGCCGGGACGCCGGCGCCAGGATGCGTTTCAGCTGTTCGGCCAGCGGCGGACCCTCGCCGCTCACCGTGTCGCCGGACCGGTCGGCGCTGGTCTGGCGGATCAGCCCGGCCGCCAGCAGGATCATGATGAGGGTGAAGGGCAGCGCCGCCACGAGGGTGGCGGCCTGCAGGGCTCCCAGTCCGCCCGCAAGCAGCAGCAGGGCGGCGGCGAGTCCCAGGAAACCGCACCAGTAGAGGCGTTGCCACCGGGGGGAGTCGCCTGCGCCTCCGGAGGCGATGGTGTCGATCACCAAAGACCCTGAATCCGCAGACGTGATGAAGAAGACCGCCACCAGCAGGACGGCCAGGGTCGAGGTGATGGCGACGCCGGGTAGTTGTTCGAAGAAGTAGAACAGGGCCGTCGACAGGTCGTCGGCGACCGCGCGGGAAATCGATCCGGCGGCGCCGCCCATGTCCAGCGCGATGGCAGTGTTTCCGAAGACGGTCATCCAGATGAAGGTGAAGGCGGTCGGTACGAGCAGGACGCCCAGGACGAATTCCCGCACCGTACGCCCGCGCGAGATGCGGGCGATGAACATGCCCACGAACGGCGACCAGGCGATCCACCAGGCCCAGTAGAACAGCGTCCAGTCGGCCATCCAGCCTCGCGGCTCGTACGCGTAGAGCGTGAAGGTGCGGACGAAGAAGTGGTCGAGGTAGAGGCCGAAGTTCTGCACCAGGGCCTTCAGCAGGAACCCGGTCGGCCCCACCGCCAGCACGAAAAGCATCAGCAGGATGGCCAGGACGAGGTTCAGTTCGGACAGGCGCCGGACGCCCCGCCCGAGGCCGCTCATGACCGATACGGTCGCCGCCCCCATGACCACCACGATCAGGCCGACCTGGACCATCGGCGTGTTGGGGATGCCGGTCAGGTAGGACAGGCCGCTGTTGATCTGTGCAACGCCGAAGCCGAGCGACGTCGCGATCCCGAACAGGGTGCCGCAGACGGCGAAGATGTCGACCGCATCGCCGACCGGCCCGTAGATCCGCCGGCCGAGCAGGGGATAGAGGCCCGACCGGAGCGTCAGGGGCAGGCCCTTGCGATGGGCGAAGAAGCCGAGGCTGAGACCGACGAGGGCGTAGATCGCCCAGGCGTGGACGCCGTAGTGGGTGAAGGTGATGACCATCGCCTCGCGCGCGGCGTCGAAGGTGCCCGGCTGGGCTTCGGGCGGGCTCATGTAGTGCTGAATGGGCTCGGCGACGCCGAAGTACATGAGCCCGATGCCCATGCCCGCGGCGAACAGCATCGCCGCCCAGGAGAGGTAGGGGAACTCCGGCTCCTCGTCGTCGGCGCCCAGCTTCAGCGATCCGGTGGGACCCAGGGCCAGGAACAGCACGACCAGCAGGAAGCCCGCCACCGCGGTGACGTAGAACCAGCCGAAGGTGTCGATGACCCAGTCCTGGGCCTTCCCGAAGATGTAGTCGGACGCAGCAGGGGCGACGAGCGCAGCCGCCAGCAGCGCCCCGATGATGAGGCTCGCGCCCCAGAAGACGCGGGGGTTCAGCGTCGTTCGCATCACGGGTCAGCGTCCGGCGGCGGCTACGGTTCCGACCGCCTTTCGCAATCCACGACCGGCGACAGAGATCAGCGTTCGCAAATCAACGGTCGGAGAACACAGGTGTTTGGTGAGTATTCTTAACCATATCCGCCATTGGTTACAAGGTGGCCGAAGGCGATGTTGTTCCATTTTCGAACTTTGTTAGTAACCGGGGCCGTATAGCTCCCGCCACAGCGGCGAATACTGCCGTCTTGACTGCGTCAGGTTGACGCATGTGGGGGAGTTGGTCCGGTCGTGGACACGAAAAACATCATCAGCGCCGCCTGTGTGCTTGCGGCATCCACCGTGTTCTGCGCGGCTCCGGCCAGCGCCGGGGACTGGTTCTCGGCCAAGGTCGGCGTGGCCACCGAGAACGTCGGCAAGGGACTGGGCAAGAGCGACGGCGAGCCGAGCCTGAACGGCACGGTCACCGCGTCCCACGGCGACTTCTTCGCCAGTTTTGGAGGCTCGACGGTGGACATCGCCGCCGGCGCCGACGTCGAGTGGGTCAGTGCGGTGGGCTATGCGCCGGAGGTTGCCGGTTTCGAACTCGAGTTCGCCGCCCTTTACAAGGTGCTCGACGGCTCGGCCCGCGGCTACGACAACGAGTACTGGGAGTACGAGGCGGAGGCCTCTCGCAGCTTCGGCCGGGTCAGCGTCACCGCGCTGGCCAACTACTCGCCCGACGGATCCGGCGGGACCGAGGAAGCCTGGTGGCTGCAGCTCGGCGCCGGCTTCAAGGTCGACCGCCGCACCCAGCTGACCGCGGCGCTGGGCGAGCGCATCACCGAGGGCGGGACCGATTACACCGCCTGGAACGTCGGCGTGAAACGCAAGCTCGCCGACCCGGTGACCCTCGACGTGCGCTGGTACGACACCGACGGCCACGAACACGGCGACCGATACGACGGTCGCCTGGTCGGCGCCCTGTCCTTCAGCTTCTGACCGAACCGCTCCGGCCCCGCGCCGCGAACCTCCCGAGAGGAACGATCTCCGTGTCCCTGAACGACCTCAAGATTTCCCGCAAGCTGGCCATCGGCTTCGCCGCCGTGACCCTGACCATCCTGGCCATGGGCGGCGCCGTCCTGCTCGCGCTCAACAGCATCGAGAAGCTGCGCGTCTCCAACAATGCCAGCAACGCCGCCATTCAGACCATTACCGCGGCGCAGTTCGCCCTGGCCCGCCAGGAGAACAGCTATCGCGGCTACCTGATCTCGGCCGACGGCTACTACCTCGAACGGCTCAGCAAGCACCGGGAAAGCTTCCAGACCAGCCTCGACTCGATGGCGGCCCAGCACTCGGACGACGCCGGGACCCTGGCTCTCATCGACAAGGCCCGCAAGGGCGCGGACGCCTGGTACGCCAATGTCGTGGAGGTTGGGCGCAAGCTCGCTGCCGATCCCGCGACCCGCCAGCAGGCGGTCGAGATGGTGGGGCCCTCCGGCTCCGCCGACACCTACATCGCGCCCGTCGAAGAGGCGATCGAAGCCATGATCGACGCGGAGCGCTCCGAACTGGCCGCCAGCAGCCAGCAGCAGGTGGCCGCGACGACTGGCGCCAATGTGGCGCTGATCGGCGGCATGGTGGTTGGCTCCCTGTTCGCCATCGGCCTGGGCTGGCTGCTGACGCGCGCCATCGCCGCGCCGGTGGTCGCCATGACGGCCGCCATGCGCCGGCTGGCTTCGGGCGACAACTCCATCGAGGTGCCGGCCGTCGGCCGCAAGGACGAGGTGGGCGAGATGGCCGCCGCCGTCCTCACCTTCAAGGAAGCCGCCATCGAGAAACTGCGCTTGGAAGCCGAGAAGGCGCGCACGGCCGAAGAGGACCGCGTCACCGTCGAGGCGCTCGGCAAGGGCCTGGCGGCCATGGCCGGCGGCGACCTGACCCACCGCTTCACCACCGACGTCCCGGCCCGCGCCGCCGAGCTGAAGGCGAACTTCAACTCGGCCATCCAGCAGCTGCAGGACGCCATGGCGGTGGTCGTGGCCAACGTGCGCAGCATCCGTTCGGGCTCCAGCGAGATCAGCCAGGCCGCCGACGACCTGTCTCGCCGCACCGAGCAGCAGGCCGCGAGCCTTGAGGAGACCGCCGCCGCCCTCGACCAGATCACCGCCACGGTCAACAAGACCGCGGCCGGCGCGCGCCAGGCCTCCGATGTGGTGCAGGCCGCCCGCGGCGACGCCCACAAGAGCGGCGAGGTGGTGCGCGACGCCGTCAGCGCCATGAGCGCGATCGAGCAGTCCGCCCAGCAGATCAGCCAGATCATCGGCGTCATCGACGAAATCGCCTTCCAGACCAACCTGCTGGCCCTGAACGCCGGGGTCGAGGCCGCCCGCGCCGGCGACGCCGGCCGCGGCTTCGCCGTCGTCGCCTCGGAAGTCCGCGCCCTGGCCCAGCGTTCGGCCGAGGCGGCCAAGGAGATCAAGACGCTGATCTCGGCCTCGACCGCCCAGGTCAGCACGGGCGTCAGCCTGGTCGGCCAGACCGGCGAGGCGTTGAACCGCATCGTCGAGCGGGTCGTCGAGATCAACGGACTGGTCACCGAGATCTCGGCCTCGGCCCAGGAGCAGGCCACCGGCCTCCAGCAGGTCAACACCGCGGTCAACCAGATGGACCAGGTGACCCAGCAGAATGCCGCCATGGTCGAGGAATCGACCGCCGCCAGCCATTCGCTGGCCCAGGAGGCCGACGCCTTGGCCGCTTCGGTCGCCCGCTTCCGGATAGGGGACTCCGCCGCCGAGACTCCCGTCCCCGTTCGCCCGACCCAGCGGCCGGCCGCCCGCACCGTCACGGCCATGCGCACCACCGGCGGCCCCGGCCTGTCGGCGGCGCTGAAGCCCGTGGCCGAAGAAGACGGCTGGGAGGAGTTCTGATGAGCGGAGCGGAGCCCACCCTGGCCCTGCCGCCGGTCCTGGACATCGCCGCCGTCGCGCCTCTCTGCGAGCAGCTGCTGGCGCTCCGCGGCGCGCCGCTCCGTCTCGACGGATCCGGTGTGGAACGCCTCGGCGGGCTGGGGCTGCAGGTGCTGCTCGCGGCCTGCCGGACCTGGGCCGAGGACGGCCAGCCGATTCAGCTTGCGGCGCCGTCTCCGGCGCTCGCCGATCAGCTCGCCGCTTTCGGTGCGGCTGACTTCATCAGCATGGCCTCCGGGGAGATGGCGGCGTGAGCAAGCTCGTTCTGACCGTGGATGACTCCCGCACCATGCGCGAGATGCTGCGCATGGCGCTGGCGCCGGCGGGCTACCGCGTGGTGCAGGCGGTGGACGGGGTCGAAGGACTCGACGTGCTGTCCGTCAGCGGCGCCGATGTGGTCATCACCGACATCAACATGCCGCGGCTCGACGGCTTCGGCTTCATCGAGGGCGTGCGCGCCAACCCGCTGCACCGGGCCACGCCGATCCTGGTGCTGACGACCGAAAGCGACCCGGCCAAGAAGGATCGTGCGCGCCAGGCCGGGGCCACCGGCTGGATCGTGAAGCCCTTCAATCCCGACAAGCTGCTCGACGCGGTGCGGCGGGTGGCGGCCTGACCGGGGAGCGCGCCGTGGATCCCTTCGAGGAAATCAAGGCGACCTTCTTCCAGGAATGCGAGGAACTGCTCGCGGACTTGGAGGTCGGGCTGCTGCGTCTGCAGGACGGCGATGCCGATCCCGAGACCATCAACGCGGTCTTCCGCGCCGTCCATTCGGTGAAGGGCGGGGCGGGCGCCTTCGGCCTGGAGGACCTCGTCCGCTTCGCCCACGTCTTCGAGACCCTGCTCGACGACCTGCGCGCCGGGCGGCGTGGTTGTGACGCCGACGTGGTGTCGACCCTGCTTCGGGCCTCGGACCTGCTGGCCGACCACATTACCGCCGCGCGCGGCGACGCGGGGCCGGTGGAAGAGGCCCGTTCGGCCGCCCTGGTCGCCGAGCTGGAAGCCCTGTGCGGCGGCGGCTGCGGGGCGCCGGCGCCGGAGCCGCTTCCGGTCATGGTCTGCGATGATGCGGAGCCCGAATTCGCGCCGGTGATGTTCGACGCCTCCCAGCTTCTCGGCGAGCCGGCTGCGGCCCGCTGGCGCGTCCGCTTCCGCCCCCTGGCGACCATGTACGCCAAGGCCAACGAAGCCGGCCTTCTGCTGCGCGAGCTGGCCCGGCTGGGGGAAACCGAGGTCACGCTCGAGGACGGGGACCTGCCGCCCCTTTCCGCGCTGGAGCCGGAAAAGGGCTACCTCGCCTGGACCGTGCTGCTGACCACGACGGCGCCGGAATCCGACATCCGCGAGGTCTTCGAATTCGTCGAAGGCGACTGTGAGGTGGAGATCGAGGCCCTGGGTTCCGCCGAGGCGCCTGCCCAGGACGCCGACGACACCCTCGACATCGCGGCCCTGCTGGCCATCGCCCAGGGCGGCGCGCCCGAGCTGCAGGATCGGCAGGAGCCGCCGCAGGTTCCGCCGCCTGTCCGGCAATCCGCCTGTCAGGCCCCCGCCGTCCCGGCGCGGGCGCCCGCGCCTGTTC
>JAEZEZ010000093.1 GCA_023432855.1 Pseudomonadota bacterium
GTCTTCGACCATGACCATTTTGGGCGTGATGACGCCGACGCGGTCGACGGAGTATTTCGCGTCCGTGCCCATCATGCGGATCTGCTGGCCCTTCTTGAGCCTGCCGTCGATGACGCGGACCAGAACGATGACGCCGAGATAGCTGTCGTACCAGCTATCGACAAGCATGGCCTTGAGCGGGGCGTTTGCGTCGCCCTCCTTGGGAGCCGGGAGCTTGGTGACGATGGCTTCGAGCACGTCCTCGATGCCGAGGCCGGTCTTGGCCGAGATCATCACCGCGTCGGACGCGTCGAGGCCGATCACTTCCTCGACCTGTTCCTTCACGCGCTCGGGCTCGGCAGCGGGCAGGTCGACCTTGTTCAAGACGACGACGATTTCGTGGTCGGCCTCAATCGCCTGGTAGACGTTGGCGAGCGTCTGCGCCTCGACCCCCTGGGAGGCGTCCACGACCAGGATCGAACCCTCGCACGCGGCCAGCGAGCGCGACACCTCGTAGGCGAAGTCCACGTGGCCGGGGGTGTCCATCAGGTTCAGGATGTAGTCCTGCCCGTCCTTGGCCCGGTACTTCAGGCGCACGGTCTGCGCCTTGATGGTGATGCCGCGCTCCTTTTCGATCTCCATGTTGTCGAGCACCTGGCTGGTCATCTCACGCGCGGTGAGGCCGCCGGTCACCTGGATCAGGCGATCGGACAGGGTCGACTTGCCGTGGTCGATGTGCGCCACGATCGAAAAGTTGCGGATGCGGTCGAGAGGGGTGGTCATGTGGGCTGCGCCCCTACCATGCGCCCCTTGCAACGCCAAGGCTGAGCGGCGATTGAGCGCGTCTGGACGCAGGAGTTCCGCCATGACCAACGAGCCCCGGCGCTACGGCCGCGCTGAGCCTGCCGATCTCAGAGGCCTCAGCGGGCTGGAGCAAATCCGCGCGGTGGTCGAGGGCCGCATCCCGCAGATTCCCATAGGCGGCACGCTGGGCTTCGACATCGTCGAGGCCGATGAGGGGCGGGTGGTGGTCGCCGGGTCGCCCGACGAGCGGCACGTGAACTTCATCGGCACCATCCATGCCGGCTATTCCGCCACCCTGCTGGACACGGCCATGGCCTGCGCCGTGATCACCACGCTCGAGCCCGACGAGACCTTCACCACCATGGAGTTCAAGCTCAGCCTGCTCAAGCCGGTGACGTCCGGCATGGGCGAGGTGCGGGCGACCGGGACCCTGTTCCAGCGCGGCCTCAAGGCGGCGTTCGCCGAGGCCAGGCTGGAAGATGCGGCCGGACGGCTGCTCGCCCACGCCACCACCACCTGCATCATCCTTCCGAAGCCCTGACGGCCAAGCTTACGGTTAACCGGGCGTTAAAGCGCCCCGCCGCAAACAAGCCCTACTCCCGGGCCAGCTTGGCCTCGGGGGCGAAATCCAGGAGAGATCGGCATGGACCGCCGCACAGTCATCCTCACCGGCCTGGCCGCCGCCGGCGCCGGCTCGGCCCTGCCCGCGTGGGCGCAGCCCAATCCCGATTACGAGACGCCCCAGGACCGGCGTCCGACCTATACCCGCGACGAGATGATCCGCGCCGGCTCCAACGCCCTGGGCGTGACCGCCGAGGCGATCGGCGGCGCCATCGAGCGCATCGCGCGCGACTACGGCGACGAGCCGACCGCCTACATCGCCGGCGAGGAAGGCGCGGGCTCCTTCGTGGCCGGCCTGCGCTACGGCCAGGGCCTGCTGCACATGCCGGGCCATGCGCCGCGCGAGGTGCACTGGCGCGGTCCCTCGATCGGCTGGGACTGGGGCGGCAACGCCAGCCGGGTCTTCACCCTCTGCTACAATCTCAGCCACCCGGACATGATCTACCGCCGCTACCCCGGCGTTGACGGCTCGGCCTACCTGGTCGGCGGTCTGGGCGTGAACTACCAGAAGGCCGACGACATCACCCTGGCGCCCATCCGCGCCGGCGTCGGGCTGCGCCTGGGCGCCTCGGTGGGCTATCTGGCTTACTCGCGCAAGCGCAAGCTGCTGCCGTTCTGACGAGACCTACCGTGACGGGTTGAGGGGGCGGCTGCGGCCGCCCCTTTTCGTTCAGGCCTTGCTCGCCTTCGAGCGGCTGGAGAACCAGTCGGTGAGGGCCAGGAACAGTCCCGAGAAGACGAAGGTGACGTGGATGATCACCAGCCACATGAGCTGGTCGGTGTTCACGATCGCGCCGGGCTTGCCGATGTTCATGAACGCCTTGAGCAGGTGGATGCCCGAGATCGCCACGATGGAGGCGATCAGCTTCAGCTTGAGCCCCGAAAAATCCACCGTCCCCATCCAGTCGGGCCGGTCCTCGTGCTGGGCCGTGTCGATCTTCGAGACGAAGTTCTCATAGCCCGTGAAGATCACGATCAGCAGCAGGTTGGCCGCAAGCGACAGGTCGATGAGAGACAGGGCGACCAGGATGCCCTGGTCCGGCGTCATCGTCAGGACGTGCGGGATCTCGTGCAGCAGTTCGTTGACGAACACGACCAGCAGCATGACCAGGGCCGCGACCAGCCCGAGATAGAAAGGCGCCGCGATCCAGCGCGACGCAAACAGCCAGCGCTCGAAGGCGCCCTCGATCTTCGTCTTGTTCATGGATTTCCCCCTCAGGCCCGCAGCCGGGCCCCGACCGCCTTTTCCGCGACGGCGGTGATCTTGCCCGACAGCGCCTCGATGTCGGCGTCGGTCAGGGTGCGGTCGCGAGGCTGTATGCGGACCTCGACCGCCACAGACTTCTGCCCGTCAGGCACGCCCTGGCCCCGATAGACGTCGAACACCCTCGCGTCGGCGATCAGAGCCTTGTCCGCCGCCGCCACGGCGCGGACCAGGTCGCCGGCGGCGATGTCCTCGGCCACCAGGAAGGCGAAGTCCCGCGACAGGGGCATGAAGGGCGACATGGCGACCGCGGGCCGCGTCTTGGTCGGCTTCTGCTTCGGCGCGGGGATGGCGTCCAGCACCACCTCGAAGCCGTAGAGCGGGAAGTCGACATCCAGCGCCTTGAGCACGCGCGGGTGCAGTTCGCCGAACTCGGCGAGCGTCGTCTTGGGCCCGAGCTGGATGGCCGCGGACCGGCCAGGATGCCACCAGTCGCGGTTGCGGCCCTGGGCGAGCTGGAGCGAGCCGATCGGCGCGCCGAGGTCGGCCAGCAGGGCCATGACGTCGCCCTTCAGAGCGAACAGCGGATCGTCCCCCTTGCCGTCCCAGCGTCGCACGGACGACGGCATGAGGACGCCGGTCACGGCCTGACGCTGGTCGGCGGGACCATCGCCCAGGTAGAAGGGTCCGACCTCGAACAGGGCCGCGCCGGGGAAACCGCGCGCAGCGTTGCGCGCGACCGCCTGGATGAGCCCCGGAACCGCAGACGGCCGCATGCAGTCGAGGTCCGACGCGATCGGGTTTTCCAGCACCAGCCGATCGTCGCCGCCGCCGAACAGGCGCGCCGTTTCGCGGCTGACGAACGACCAGGTGACCGCTTCGGACCAGCCCATGGCGGCCATGGCGCGCCGGGCTGCGCGGGCCCGCGACTGAAGCGGCGTGAGCACGCCGCGTGGCCGGATCGCGGCGTCCGGCAACGGGGTCGACGGTAGGGCGCCGAAGCCTTCGATCCGCGCCACCTCCTCGACCAGATCCGCCTTGCCCTCGACGTCGCGACGCCAGGAGGGGGGCTGAACGTTGACGATGTCCCCCGAGCCGATCACGTCGAAGCCGAGCTGCTCCAGAATCTCGACCGTGCGCTCGCGCGGGACGTCCAGTCCCGACAGCTGCTTCACATAGGCGGGATCGAAGTCGAAGGCGGCCGGGCGGGCCGGGGCCTCGCCCGACACCGTCACCCGGGAAGGCTCCCCGCCGCAGAATTCCAGGATCATCGCTGTGGCGAGTTCCAGCCCCGGGACCACGAACTCCGGGTCGACGCCCCGGGCGAAGCGGTAGGCGGCGTCGGACTGGATGCCGGTGGCCCGGCTGGTCTGGGCCGTGCGGATAGGATCGAACCAGGCGCTTTCCACGAACACGTCCACGGTCTCGTCCGAGACCGCCGTGGACTGGCCGCCCATGACGCCGCCGAGGCCGATGGCGCCGGAGCCGTCGGCGATCACGCACATCTCCTGGGTGAGCACATAGGTCTCGCCGTCCAGGGCCTCCAGCGTCTCGCCTCCGACCCCCAGTCGCGCCTTCACGTAGCCGCCGTTGAGCTTGGCGGCGTCATAGACGTGCAGCGGCCGCGCCCGGTCGTAGGAGATGTAGTTGGTGACGTCGACCAGGGCGTTCTTCGGCTTGATGCCGATGGCCTTCAGGCGGTCCTGTAGCCACTTTGGCGAGGGTCCGTTCTTCACACCCCGGATCAGGCGTCCGGCGAATACCGGGCAGGCGTGGGGCTCTGGCGTGCGGATCTCGATGGGGCAGTCGAACCGCCCCGCAACCGGGTCGGGCCGCACATCCTTCAGGCACCCCAGCCCCGCGGCCGCCAGATCCCGCGCGATGCCCTGGACGCCCAGCCAGTCGGGCCGGTTGGGCGTCACTTCGAAGTCGATCACCGGCTCCGCCGCGAACACCTCGGCCGCCTGCGCCCCGACCGGCAGCCCATCGTCCAGTTCGACGATGCCGTCGCTTTCGTCCGACAGCTCCAGCTCCGCGGCCGAACACAGCATGCCGTTGGAGACCACGCCGCGCACAGGCTTCTCGACCAGAACCATGCCGTTGGCCGGGATGGTGGCGCCGAGCGGCGCGTAGATGGTGGTCAGCCCCGGCCGCGCATTGGGGGCGCCGCAGACGATCTCCTTCATCCCGTCGACAGTCTCGACCTGGCAGACCTGCAGCTTGTCGGCGTTCGGATGGCGCGCGGCCTCGACGATCTTCGCCACCGTGAAGGGCGCGAGCCTGGCGCCCGCGTCGATGACCTCCTCCACCTCGAGCCCGGCCATGGTCATGGCGTCGGCGACCTCGCCGATGGTGGCGGAGGTCTCGAGGTGGTCCTTCAGCCAGGACAGGGTGAACTTCATGAGGAAACCGGTCGGGCGAGGAAAATTTCGGTGCGGATCGGATCGGAACGGCCCGGCATCAGCTCAGTCCGCTCGAGGCGTTGGGCGACTGCCAGGCGCTAAAGCCGTAGTGCTCCAGCCAGCGGACGTCGCCGGCGAACATGTCCCTCAGGTCCGGCGGGCCGTACTTGAGCATCGCAAGGCGGTCGACGCCCATGCCCCAGGCGAAGCCCTGGTACTCGTCCGGATCGATGCCGCACTGGCGCAGCACGTTGGGGTGCACCATCCCGCAGCCCAGCACCTCCAGCCAGTCGTCGCCCTGGCCCACGCGCACCTCGCCGCCGGAGCGGTCGCAGCGCACGTCGAGCTCGGCGGACGGCTCGGTGAAGGGGAAGTGGTGCGGCCGGAAGCGGGTCGTCACCGCGTCGGTCTCGAAGAACCGGGCGATGAACTGCTCGAGCGTCCACTTCAGGTGGCCCATGTGGATGCCCCTGTCGATCACCAGGCCTTCGATCTGGTGGAACATGGGGGTGTGGGTCTGGTCGCTGTCCTTCCGGAAGACGCGGCCGGGCGCGATGATGCGGATCGGCGGCTTCTGCGACACCATGGTGCGCACCTGCACCGGCGAGGTGTGGGTGCGGAGCAGGCGGCGCACGCCGGCTTCGTCCGGCTGGAAGAAGAAGGTGTCGTGCATCTCCCGCGCCGGGTGGCTGGGCGGGAAGTTCAAAGCCGTGAAATTGTGCCAGTCGTCCTCGATGTCCGGGCCTTCGGCGACCGCGAAACCCATCTGGGCGAAGATCTCGATGAGCTCGTCCATCACCTGCAAAGTCGGGTGCACGGAACCCCGGCGGCGCGGCGGCGCAGGCAGGGTCAGGTCTACCCGCTCCGACTGCAGCCGGGCGTCGAGGGCCGCAGCCTCCAGGTCCGCCTTGCGCGCGGTGATCGCGGACTGGACGCGGTCGCGCAGACCGTTGATCTGCGGACCTTTTTCCCGACGTTCGTCCGGGCTCATGGCCCCCATGCCCTTGAGAAGGGCTGAGATGCTGCCCTGCTTCCCCAGGGCGCCGACGCGAACCGCCTCCAGGGAGTCCAGGGAGTCGGCGGCGGCGATGGCGCCGAGGAGATCGGCTTCGAGTTTGGCGAGGTCGCTCATGGCGGCCCTTCCTAATGATCGGAAGGCCCTTGGCCAATAGGTCCGAAGCGTCGCGACGCCCTGTTCGTGCAACCAATCGGGACCCTTGCGCGCTTAGCCAGCCGACCGGCCCCGCGCCTACGGCCAAGCTTTTTCGCTCCTGTGAGCGGTTCGCTAACCTTGGCCGTGGCAATCTCGGGTCGAAACTGGCGGAGAGCGATCTTGCCGAAGTTCGGGCGCAGAATGTTCGGGTACCGGGGCCGCATGAAGCGTGGCGTCTTCATCGCCTATCATTTCGGCCTTGCCGTGCTGGCCGCGGCCGGACTGTTCGCCGGCATGATCATGCTGCGGATCGTGAGCCACGCACTGGGCCTGGAGCCCGGCGACGACGGCTTCCGGATGCTGATGCTGGGCGGCGCCAGCCTTTTCGCCGCCCTGGTGGCCTGGTCGCTGGTGGCGCTCGCCATCAAGCGCGCCCGCGACGCCGGCTTGCCCAAGAGGCCGCTGGGCGCCGCCGTTCCCGGCGTCCCGCTGGCCGACCATTTCCTTATCGCGCCGATCACGCCGGAACGCCTGGGCGACTGGCCCTTTGACGCCGTCACCCCGCTGGCCGTCGTCGCGTTGGCGGCGGTGTATCTGTTCCTGCTGCTGGCTCCGAGCCGGCCCATCGCGCCGCTGCACGCGGCCGAGGACGAACACCGCCACTTCGCGGCCTGACAGCAGGCGACGTCCAAACGAAAAACGCCCCGGGTCTCCCCGGGGCGTTCTCGTATCTGGGCTGATCGACTGATCAGGCGGCCTTGGCGGCCTTCTCGACGGCCTTCTCGACGGCCTTGCGCACGGCGGCGGCGACGGCGGCGAAGCCGGCGGCGTCATTGCCGGCCATGTCGGCCAGAACCTTGCGGTCCATCTCGATGCCCGCCAGCGACAGGCCGTGGATGAACTGCGAGTAGGTGAACCCTTCCTGGCGGGCCGCAGCGTTGATGCGCTGGATCCAGAGAGCGCGGAACGAGCGCTTCTTGTTGCGGCGGTCGCGGTAGGCGTACTGGCCGGCCTTGTCGACCGCGGCCTTGGCCGTGCGGATGGTGTTCTTGCGGCGGCCGTAGAAGCCCTTGGCTTGCTCCAGGACTTTCTTGTGCTTTGCGTGGGACGTAACGCCCCGTTTGACGCGTGCCATGTGTCTATTTCCTCAAACTGTCCTGGGTGATCAGCCGTAGGGCATCCAGCCCTTGATGACCTTGGCGTCGGCGTCCGACATCACCTTGGTCCCGCGGTTGGTGCGGATGTACTTGCTGTTGTGGCTGATCAAGCGGTGACGCTTGCCCGCCACGCCGGCCTTCACCTTGCCGCTCGCGGTCAGTTTGAAGCGCTTCTTGGCGCCCGACTTCGTCTTCAGTTTCGGCATTTCGCGTCGGACCCGAAAGCCCGTCCTCTAATAGCGTGACGAGCCGCCAAGGCATGCCATTTGGCCCGGCGGCTCCGAAGGGCGGCTTCCATAGACGGAAACCGCCCCCCGGGCAAGGGTTGAGCCTCAGTTGGGCGGGTTGTGCTTCTCGATGAAGGCGATGGCCCGCTTCAGCATCTCCGTGCGGGTCGCCCCGCGCGAGAGCCAGTGGTCCTCACCATCCAGACGAACGACCTCGACCTGCTTGCCGGCCCGGCGCATCGCGTCGGCCATGATCTCGGTCTGCTTGATCGGCACGACCGTGTCGTCCGGGCCGTGCATCAGCATCACCGGGACATCGATCCGCCCAGCGAACTTGGCCGGAGACACGGCGTCCAGGCCGCTGTCGCCGATCTTGCTGGCGCCCATGTTCTGCTTCCAGTAACGGCCGGTCGGCGTATCGGCGCTGGTGCTTTCACCGTTGGCCCACCAGATCATCTGACGCAGATCGTAGACGCCGGCCCCGGCGACGGCGCATCGGTAGACGCCGGGATCCAGCGTCACTCCGGCCATGGTGGCGTAGCCGCCGTAGCTCCAGCCGGTGATGCACACCCGCTTGGGGTCGACGATTCCCTGGCCCGCCAGATAGCGCACGCCGTCGGAGAGGTCGGTCTGCATCTTCCGTCCCCATTCGCCGTAGCCGGCCGCCATGTGGGCCTCGCCGAAGCCGCGCGAGCCGCGGAACTGTGGTTGCAGGACCGCATAGCCGCGCGAGGCGAAGGCCTGGGCCCACCAGTCGAAGCCCGGCGCGTCGCGCGAGGCTGGGCCGCCGTGCGGCAGCACGATGAGCGGCAGCCCTTTCGCATCGCGGCCGGGGGGCAGGGTCAGGTAGGCGGGGATCACGAGCCCGTCGGCCGCCTTGTAGGTGATCAGTCGTTTATCGCCGACCGCCTCGCCGGGCACGCCGGGGTAGGCCGAGCCGACCTTGATCGCCTTGCCCGCCGCGATATCCACGAAGAGGTAGCTGCCCGCGTCGGCCTTGCCGTCGGTAAGGACCACATACTTGGTGAAGTCGTCTGAGCGATCGACCACCGTCACCCGGCGGTCAGGGAAGCTGGCCTTCAGCGTGGCCCAACCGCGTGCAGCCGCCTCGTCGAAGTAGATGCGCTCCAGATCATCGTCACGCAGGGTGCTGAAGCCGATGAGCCTCCCTGTGAGATAGTCGTAGCTGGGATTCCATTCCCCGCCGCCCTCGAAGGTCAGCTTCTGCTTGGACCCGTCGGCCAGCGAGATTTCCCAGAGGGTGTCGTTCTTGTCGCGGCCCTCGGGCACCGACACGATGACCGTACCCGGCTTGCGTCCAGGTCCCTGAAGGCTGGGCCAGTCGACGACGCCACGACCGCCGTTCCAGCTGAAGACCTCGCGCCGGGCGACGCCGTCCACGGCCGACACCCACCACCGGCCGGTGTCGAAGTCCCACCCGGAGTCGGCGAAGACGCGGCCGTTCGCGTCGAGCAGGCCGCCCTGGTAGTCCTTCACGAAGGGAGAGCCCCGGCCGTTTTCCGGGTCGATGCGGAACAGCATGTTGTCGCCGGTCTTGGGCACCGAGACGAGCAGGACCCGCTTGCCGTCGATCTCGCGCACCTGCCAGCCGTTGAACACGTTGAAGACGATGTCGTCGCCCGTGCGGCTGGAGCCGACGCCGCGCACCGTGTCCAGGATGTTCGCGAACTTGCGGGTCTCGGTGTTGTAGATCTGGCCGTTGGAGGCCTCGGTGATGTCGCCAAACACCGAAAGCTTGTCGGTCGTGGTGCTCCGGATGATCACGACATAGGTATTGTCGAGCCAGAAGATCCCGCGAACTTTCACTTCGCCGAGTTCGACGGCGCCCAGGGCTTGACCCGCGAGCGTCTGGACACCGAGCCGGCGCTTGTCGCCGACCTGGCCGATGAAGGCGAGCTTGGTCCCGTCGGGCGAGATCGACACCTGGTCGAGCGCCGGCAACTGGCCGTAGGCCTCGATGGGCGGCGGCGTCGGCCGCGTCTGGGCGACGGCGGCGGCGCCGCCGGTCGCGAGCATCAGGGCGGCGGTCGCCGCCATCATAATGGTTCTGAACATGTCTCCCCCAGGCGCAGCGCGCCGATCATTCGGGGCGCAAACTGCCGTTCCGCGTAACGATGTGCAATCCTTCGGCGGTGCAGGCGGCGTGGCAATAGGTAGCGCCGCCGCAGTGAATTCAGGGCGCCGCGGGAGCCTCATGGGCGTCCTGCACCCGACGGAAGGCCCGCCCTGCGTTGATCGCCATAAGGGCCGCCGGCACGGTCAGCAGACCGCCCACGATGAACGGCCAGTTGTGGCCAATGCCCGAGTAGAGCGCCCCGGCGAGCATCGGGCCGACGATCCGTGCGGCCGACCCGGACGCCATGTTCAGCCCCAGCATGGCCCCTTGCCGGTCCGGGTCAGTGGATCGCGAGATGAGCGCTGAGATGTTCGGCATCGCCAGCGACATGCCGAAGGCGCCGAAGGCCATGATGATCGGCACGCTCCACCCGCGTCCGATGACGATGTCGCCCAGCAGGGGCAGGCTGAACTGGACCGAGGGGTTCCAGGCCGGGGGGTAGAGCACCTGCAGGATGAGGGAAGCGCCGAAGGTGAGGACGCCAACGCAGAGCACGCGCGCCTCGCCGAACCGTCGCGCCAGGCGGCCAGCCAGCATTCCCTGGCTGATCGCCGAGACGATGCCGATGACCATGAAGGCCAGCCCCACCTCCCGCGCGTCCCAGCCGTAGCGGTCGCCGGTCCACAGGCCGAAGGCCGCTTCCATGCCCGAGAACCCCGCCATGTAAATCAAGGTCACCAGCAGCACGCGCGAGACGACCGGGTTGCGCCGCGCATCGCCCAGGCCCGCGAGGAAGCGCGTGCGCGGCGCAGTGGGGTCGGCCTTGGCCCGGGTCTCGCGGAGCAGCAGGATGACCGCAATGGCCGCGGCCGCCGACAGGCCCGCCGCCACGAAGATCGGCAGTTGATAGCCGAAGGTCCCCAGTTCCGGCCGCACGAGCAGGCCGCCCAATCCGGGGCCGACAATGAAGCCCATGCCGAACGCCGCGCCGAGCAGGCCCATCCGGCCAGCCCGCTGCGCGGGCGGCGTCACGTCCGCCACGTAGCCCTGGATGGTCGAAATGTTGCCTGCACCCAGGCCGGTGAACAGCCGCACGAGAATGGCGAGCCAGATCGTCGGGGCGAAGGCCAGCGCCAGATAGCCGAGCCCGTTGGCCGCAAGCGTGATCAGCAGCACGGGCTTGCGCCCGATGCGGTCCGACAGCCGCCCCCAGAATGGCTCTGCGAAGAACTGCCCGAGCGAGTAGGCCGAGAACATCAGGGTCACTTCCCACGCCTGGGCCTGCAGGCTGCGGGCGAAGAAGGGCAGAAGCGGGATGACCAGGCCGAAGCCGACGAGGTTCAGGAAGACGATGCCGAACAGGATGATCAGGGGCGCGGTCTGGCGGCTGTCGGCGGCTTGCATGGCGCTCACATAGCGCCCGCCCTGCCGCCGGGCGAGCGCCATCTGATCAGCCGACCAGGGCCCTCAGGGCTCCGTCGGGCCCCTCTTCCTCCAGCGTCGTTACAACCGCGAGCGCGCGACGGCTCCAGTCAAGTTCAGCCTCGGCGGTCGCGAGGCTTCGCTCCAGCGCCAGAAGCGCGAAAACACGGTCCTCGGTCCCGAGGGGCCCCTCGATGACCGCCTCTTCCCGCTCGCGCAGATCCTCCAGCCGCTCTTCCGCCCGCCGGGCCGCGGCGGCGACGAACGCGCGCAGGGCGTCGGCTCCGAGAAAGCGTCCGAGGGACAGCTTCAGGGAGAGCTCGCTTCGGAGCCGCTCGGCCGCCGGCGCCTGTTCCAACCACGCAGCCAGCGCGCGCCGGCCTTCCGCGGTGATGCGGTAGGGCTTGCCAGCCTGCGCCTCGCCCCGGGCGCCGTCGGGCACGGCCAGCCCGGCGGCCGAGAGCCGCTTGAGCTCCGGATACAGCTGTCCGTAGCTCTCGCTCCAGAAGTGGCCGAAGTCGCGTCCGACGCGCGCCCTCACCTCATAGCCGGTCATGGGCCCGCCGGTGGCGAGGAGGCCGAGAATGACATAGGCGGTTGTGCTTTCACGCATACCTCTATCAGATACTTATCTGGCAGATAACTCAAGCCAGACAAAAGAAAAGCCCCGGCGCGAAGCGCCGGGGCTCGATATCTCGGCTGGATGGCCCGATCAGCGCGGGGCCAGGATCATGATCATCTGGCGGCCCTCCATCCGGGGCTCGTATTCGACCTTGGCCACTTCCTCGAAGTCGGCCTTCACCTTCTGAAGCAGCTTCATGCCGAGCTCCGGGTGCGCCATCTCGCGCCCGCGGAAACGAAGGGTGACCTTCACCTTGTCGCCTTCCTCGAAGAAGCGGTGCATCGCCTTGGCCTTCACATCGTAGTCGTGGGTGTCGATGTTCGGGCGGAGCTTGATTTCCTTGATCTCGACGACCTTCTGGCGCTTGCGCGCCTCGGCCTTCTTCTTCTGCTCCTGGAAGCGGAACTTGCCGTAGTCGAGGATCTTGCAGACGGGCGGGTCAGCGTTGGGGACGATCTCCACCAGGTCCAGGCCTGCTTCTTCAGCGGCTTCGATGGCGGCGGAGGTGGGCATAACGCCCTGTTTCTCGCCATTCTGATCGATGAGCAGAACGCGCGGCGCGCGAATGTCCTGGTTCATACGAGGCCCGTCCTTGACGGGCATGGATTGCATGGGGCGGCGAATAGGCGTCGTCTCCGTGATCGTTTTTGATAGCGGGCACGCGAACAGGTTCGGCCGCATGCTGCATCCGCCCCTAGTATATGACGCTCGGCGAATACCTTAGCAAGGCTGCAACCACAGACGCCGCAAGGCAAAGCTTGCGGTTCACCATCAATTCCGCCGCCCGCCGGCTCTTCCTTGGATGACCTGGGCATAGGCCGCGAGGGTCGCGTCGGTCATCGCCCGCGCCGAGTAGAGCGCGCGGGCGCGGGCCATGCCGGCCTTGCCCATGGCCGCCCGCCGCCTTGGCCCGGCATCCAGCGCTTCCGCGAGCGCCCGGGCCCAGGCCTCCGCGTCCCCGGCCCTCGCCCGCCATCCGGTTTCCCCCGGGACCACGGTCTCAACCATACCTCCGAGGTCGGAGGCGAGCACCGGCCGGCCCATCGCCTGGGGCTCCACCGCCGTCCGCCCGAAGCTTTCCGGGACCACCGAAGGCACGGCCACGATGTCGGCGACCAGATAGGCGGCCGGCATGTCCGCGCAGTGACCCAGCACGCGGACCGCGTCATCGAGACCGGCACCTTCGACCGCCTTTTCGACTTCGCTGCGATAGGCGCTGCGGCCCTGGTCGTCGCCGACCAGAAGGATCAGAAAGTCGCGTCTGCCCTGCGCCCAGAGACGCGCCGCGGCCTGCACCAGCGGCAATTGTCCCTTGATGCGGGTGAGCCGCCCGGCCAGCAGCACCTTCGTCCGCGTGTCGTTGCGCGCCACCCCCCAAGCCTTGCGAAGCGCGTCCACTCGCTCGGGCTCGACTCTGGCCACGTCGAAGCGATCGAGGTCGACTCCGCGGTTGATTGTGACGATCCGCTCCGGATCCGTCCCGTGCTCTGCCAGGAGATGGTCGCGGGTGAAGGCCGAGTTGGCGATCACCAGGGCGCCGCGCGTCATCACCGCATTGTACCAGCGCTTGAGCGGCGACTTCGCCTTGTAGATCCCGTGGTAGGTGGCGATCCAGGGAATGCCCGTGAGCGCCGACGCGAGCCAGACGCTGAATGCCGGAGCCCGCGAGCGCACGTGCAGCACGTCCACGTCATTGTGCCTGGCCAGCACCGCCAGGCGCCAGGCGTTGGCCAGGATGGCCAGCGGATTCTTCGTCGCCACCGGCATGGGTGCGAACTCCGCACCGGAGGCTTCCAGCTCCTGGACCAGACGCCCTCCCTGGGAGGCCACGATGGCCCGTCCGCCGGCTGCGGCGACCGCCGCGGCCACCTCGAGCGTGGAGCGCTCCGAGCCCCCCGCGTCGAGTTCGGGGACGACTTGCAGGACGGTCGGCTTCTTGGGATCACCCATCGGCCCGCATTAGCCCAGACGGAGACGCGCCGCCATGACCGAACGCTCAGGTTTCCTGGAACGGGGCGGCGAACGCCTGGCGTGGCGGGCCGTTGACGGCGAGGGGCCTACGATCGTGTGGCTGGGCGGGTTCAAATCCGACATGATCGGAACCAAGGCCCAGACCCTGGCGGACGCCGCAACCGCGCGCGGCTGGAGCTTTCTGCGCTTCGACTACTCCGCCCACGGCGAGTCCACGGGCAGGTGGGAAGACGCCACCATCGGCCAGTGGCGGGAGGACACCCTGGCCGCGATCGACCACTTGACGGAGGGCCCTCTGGTGCTGGTGGGGTCGTCGATGGGCGGGTGGATGGCGTGTCTGGCCGCGCTGGCCCGGCCCGAGCGGCTGCACGCCCTGGTGCTCGTGGCGCCGGCCCCGGACTTCACCGAAAAGCTCATGCGGCCCAGGATTCCAGCCGAGGGCCTCCGCGACCTGGAAACGAACGGCGTGTGGCTGGAGCCGTCGGAGTACGACGAGCCCCTGCCGATCACCCGCCGGCTGCTCGAGGAAGGACGCGATTACCTGATCATGGATGGTCCAATTCCCATCCGTTGCCCCGTGCGCATCCTCCAGGGCCGCCGCGACGAGCCCGTGCCGTGGGCGCATGCGCTGAGGCTGGTGGAGTTGCTTGAAAGCGAGGACGTCGTCTTCACCCTGACCAAGGCCGGCGACCATCGACTATCGACGGCGCAGGATCTGCATCGGCTGGTGGACACCGTGGCCGAGGCCCGGACCTGAGCAGGGTCAGTGCGGCGCGGAAGCGGGGTAGCGATGCGCCAGCCGCTCGGGATTCCTCAGCCTTCCGCCGCCAGCACCGCCCTGAGACCCTCGCGCCAGTCCGCGAACCTCGGCGTCCAGCCCAGTTCGGCCTTGGCCCGGGCGTTCGAGACCCGCTTGTTGTCGAGGTAGAAGCGCCGCATCCCCTCGCCGACCGAAAGGTCGGTCCAGTCGATCTCGGGCGGCGCCGGGAAGCCGAGCAGATGGGCGGCATAGGCTGTGTAGACATCCGCGCCCGCGGGCTCGTCGTCGCAGAGGTTGTAGGCGGCGCCGGGCCTGGGACGCGCGAGGGACGCCATCATGCCCGAAACGACATCGTCGACATGGACCCGGTTGAAAACCTGGCCAGGTTTGCGGATGAGGCGCGCTTCGCCGTTACGTAACTTGGCGAAAGGAGACCGTCCCGGCCCATAGATGGCGGGCAGCCGGAAGATGCAGAGGCTCAGGCCCATGCCGCGGGCGACCTCGAGCCAGTCCCGCTCGGCGGCGGCGCGGCGGGCTCCGGCGACGCTCGCGGCGTTCAGCTCCGAACGCTCGTCGACCCAGCCGCCGCCGCGATCACCATACACGCCAGTCGTCGAGACGTAGCCGATCCAACCCGGGAAACCGCTCGACCTCGCCAGCGCAGGGACCAGGGCCCGCAGGCCCGGACAGCCGTCTGGTCCGGGAGGCGCCGTGACCAGGATGGCCGCCACGCCGGCGACGGCCCGTGCCAGGGCTGCGGGATCGTCAGGATCAGCCACCGCGAATCCCTCCGCCTCAAACCGGGCGCGCCTGTGTGGATCGCGCGTCGTCACCCAGACGGTCCATCCGTCCGCCGCGAGGCGCCGGGCGAAAGCCGAACCCAGGTAGCCGCAGCCGAAGACCAGCGCCTTCAAGACGGGCTCAGCCCTCCACCGCCTTCAGCCCGGGGCGGGCCGGCGTTTCCGCCGCGGCCGCGCGTTCGGCGTTCCAGTGAGAGACGCAGGGCACCTTCCCGAGATCGGCGCGGCCGGCATAGCGGCGGGCGATCTCGGTCACTTCGTTCAGCAGACCTTCCTCGAGCGTCACGGGATCCAGACCCAGGCCACGGAAGCGGTCGTTCATGACCACCAGCTCGTTTTCGTCCGCTTCCTGACGAGGGTTCGGCAGGTGGGCGATCTCGGCCCCGGTCATCCGGGCGACGAGCTCGGCCAGGTCACGCACGCGCCAGCATTCGGTCATCTGGTTCAGGATCGACACCCGGTCGCCGCGCTGGGGTGGATTGCGCAGGGCCAGCTCGACGCACCGGACCGTGTCCTGGATGTGGATGAAGGCCCGGGTCTGACCGCCGGCGCCGTGCACTGTCAGGGGGTAACCCACCGCCGCCTGCATCAGGAAACGGTTCAGCACCGTGCCGTAGTCGCCGTCATAGTCGAACCGGTTGATCAGTCGCTCGTCCATCCGGGTCTGCTCGGTCTGGGTGCCCCAGACGATGCCCTGGTGGAGGTCGGTGATCCGCAGCTTGTCGTTGCGCGCATAGAACTGGAACAGCAGCGCGTCCTGGGTCTTGGTCAGGTGGTAAATGGAACCCGGGTTAGGCGGGAACAGGATCTCCTGGTCCTTGGGCCCCTCGTCGGTGTCGACCGTGACCTTCAGGTAGCCCTCGGGGATGCGAAGGCCGGCCGTGCCGTAGCCGTAGACTCCCATCGTCCCAAGGTGGGCGAGGTGAATATCGAGACCGGACTCCACGATGGCCGCCAGCACGTCGTTGGTGGCGTTGAGGTTGTTGTCGATGGTGTAGCGCTTGTGGCGCGACGACTTCATCGAATAGGGCGCCGCACGCTGCTCGGCGAAGTGCACCACCGCGTCGGGCTTGAAGCTTCGCAGAAGGGCAAGAAAGCGGTCGTAATCCTTGCCCAGCGTCAGATTATGGACGCCGATCTCGCGGCCGGTGAGCTCCCGCCAGGCCCGGACGCGCTCGCCCAGGGTGCGGATCGGGGTGAGGGACTGAACCTCCAGCTCGTTGTCGATGTTCCGGCGGCTGAGGTTGTCGACAATGCCGACGTCCCAGCCCTTGGCCGAGAGATGCAGCGCCGTCGGCCAGCCGCAAAAACCGTCGCCCCCGAGGACCAGAACCCGCATGCCTGTTCACCATTCCTGACTGAATTGCGCCAACCTACTCCGGAAAGGCCGGCAAGGGGTAGGGCGGATCAGAGCAGCGCCTGAACCGCCGTACGCGCCGCCTCGCCCAGGTCCGGCCGTTTCAGAGCCAGCGCCACGTTCGCCCGCAACAGGCCGATCTTGTCGCCGCAGTCGTAGGTATCGCCTTCGTAGACCCAACCGTGGAACGGCTGCGCCGCCATAAGCCTGACCATCGCGTCGGTCAGCTGAATTTCGCCTCCCGCACCCTTCTCGTGATGCGCCAGCGCGTCGAAGATTTCGGGCCTGAGGACATAGCGGCCGGCGATCGCGAGGTTGGAGGGGGCCGTGCCCCGGGGAGGCTTCTCGACCATCCCCTTCACCTCGACCAGCCGGCCGTCGCGATTTCCGGGCGTGACGACACCGTATTTGTGGCTCTCGTCCTCGGGCACTTCCTCAAGCGCCAGAATGTTGGACCCGGTCGCTTCGAACGCCTCCGTCAGTTGCGCGAGGCACGGCCTGGCGGCGTCGACAATGACGTCGGGGAGCAGGACGGCGAATGGCTCGTCTCCGATGACGTCGCGCGCGCACCAGACCGCGTGGCCCAGCCCGAGCGGCGCCATCTGGCGCACGAAACTCATCTCGCCGGGCTGGGGAAGCTCTCCGCGCAAGGTCTCGAGAATGTCCGTCTTGCCCTTCGCCTCGAGTTGCGCCTCGAGTTCGACCTGGTGGTCGAAGTAGTCCTCGATGGCCCCCTTCGAGCGGCCCGTGACGAACACCATGTGCTCGATGCCCGCAGCCCGCGCCTCTTCCACGATGTAGGACAGGATCGGCCGGTCGACGACGTTCAGCAGCTCCTTGGGCGTCACCTTTGTCCCGGGGAGGACGCGGGTGCCGAGACCGGCGACGGGCAGGACGGCTTTGCGGACACGAGCCATGAGGTCTCCTGGAAAATCGGTATCCGATTAGGACGCCTGAGCCGTTTCGCCAAGGCGGGGATCCGGACCGGCAACAACGCGCGAGACCCTGGAAGGATCGGTTCCCCGGCGGTCCGATCACCAAATTCTCACACCGCCGTGAACTTTTTCGCCGCCCCCGGGTTTTCCGTGCGCAACACGGGAGGACCTTATGTCCAACAAGACTCTGATGACCCTCGGCGCCATCGCGGCCGGTTCCCTTCTTCTCGCCGCCTGCGGCCAGCCTGCCGAAACCCCGGCGGCCGACACCACCGCGACCGACACCATGGCGACGGATCCGGCCATGACGGCGCCGGCTGACACCACGGCCACGACGACCGCGCCCGTCACCAACGCCGACGGTTCGACCACCGTGACCAATCCGGACGGGTCCACCACGACGACCATGCCTGATGGCACCGTCACCACCACCATGCCCGACGGCACGACGACGACGGGCACGGCGACGACGCCCCCGGCCCAGTAAGGCCAGGCGATACTGGAACAGGGCTCCGGTCGACGCCGGAGCCCTTTTTCATGCGCGCTATTCGACAGTGACCGATTTGGCCAGGTTGCGCGGCTGGTCCACATCCGTGCCCTTCAGCACGGCGGTATGGTAGGCCAGCAGCTGCATCGGAACCGCGAAAACGATCGGCGCGATCAGCGGGTCACAGGCGGGAATCTCGATAACGCGGCGGGCCAGTTCGATCCTGGCGGCGCCGCCCGGATCCGTGATCGCCACCACCCGTCCGCCGCGCGCCGCGACCTCCTGTAGGTTGGACGCGGTCTTCTCGAAGAACTCGTCCTCCGGCGCGAGAATCACAACCGGGGTCTCCTCATCGATCAGCGCGATCGGCCCGTGCTTGAGCTCGCCGGCGGCGTAGCCTTCCGCGTGGATGTAGCTGATCTCCTTGAGCTTGAGCGCCCCCTCGAGAGCCAGGGGGAACATGGCGCCCCGGCCCAGATAGAGCACGTCCCTGGCATGCTGGAGTTCGCTGGCCACGTCGTGGATAGCCTCGTCCTGTTTCAGGGCTTCCGTGATCAGGCGCGGCGCCTCCATCAGCGCGCCGATCGACTGCTCCTTTGCGGTCTCGTCCATCTTCCCGCGCGCAACGGCGGCGGCGACGGCCAGGCAGGTCAGTGCGGTGACCTGGGAGGTGAAGGCCTTGGTGGAGGCGACGCCGATCTCGGGGCCCGCCCGCGTCGGCCAGAGGTGGTCGGCTTCCCGAGCCATGGTCGATTCATGGACATTGACCACCGTGGCCGTCGGCAGGCCGTGCTGGCGACACCACCGCAAGGCCGCCAGGGTGTCCGCAGTCTCGCCTGACTGGCTCACGGCGATGCAGAGCGTCCCCGGCTGAAGCGCGGGCGAGCGGTACCTGAACTCGGAGGCGATCTCCACGTCGCAGGGCAGGCCGGCGACCTTCTCGAACAGGTACCGTCCGATCTGACCGGCGTAGTAGGCGGTTCCGCAGGCGACGATCTGCACGCGGGGAACCGCTGTCCAGTCGATATCCGTGGGCGCCGACACGGTGCGGGCCACGGGGTCGACATAGGCTGTCAGGGTGTGCTGACAGCTCTCGCCCTGCTCATGGATCTCCTTCTCCATGAAGTGGCGGTAGTTGCCCTTCTCGACCAGGGCGGCGGAAGCCGACACCGTGACCTGAGCCCGTTCCGCGGGACGGCCCGAGGCGTCGAAGATGTCGGCCCGGTTCCTGCGGATGGCGACGTAGTCCCCCTCCTCGAGATAGCTGATGCGGTTGGTGAAGGGACCCACGGCCAGCGCGTCGGACCCGATGAACATCTCGTCGTCGCCCCACCCGACCACCAACGGGCTGCCGCGACGGGCGCCCATCACCAGGTCCTCCTCGCCCTCCACCAGCACGGCCAGGGCGTAGGCGCCGTGAAGCCGGTCGAGCGTCGCCTTGAGCGCCTCGAGCGGGGCGTCGCCCGCGGCGAGCCGCATCTGGATCAGGTGCGCGATGACCTCGGTGTCGGTGTCGCTCTGGAACTCCCGGCCCGCCGAGGCCAGCTCGGCCTTCAGTTCCGCGAAGTTCTCGATGATGCCGTTGTGGACCACGGCCACCCCGCCCGTGATGTGGGGATGCGCGTTGCGTTCGGACGGCGCCCCGTGGGTCGCCCAGCGCGTGTGGCCGATGCCGACCGTGGCGGGAAGCGGCTCCGACTTCAGCACCGCTTCGAGCGCACGGATCTTGCCCTGGGCCCGGCGGCGTTCGATGTGCCCCCCGTTCAGGGCGGCCACGCCGGCCGAATCATAGCCGCGGTATTCAAGCCGTTTCAGGCTTTCGACAAGCCGGTCAGTGACGGGCTCGCCGCCGGAAATGCCGATGATTCCGCACATGGGACAGACCTTGCAGTTCAGGAGCCGGGCGGCTCGACGAGAGCGCGCGTTCCGTAATCCCGCGCCATGCGGTAAGGGAACGCGCGAAGCGGCGCGCCAGAGTGCGCCATTTAGCACTTGTACGTTCCGGCGCAGCTAAAACTGCATTTCGGAACGTTTCGCCTGTTGGCGGACAGTCTGGGAGATTTCATGGCCAAGCGGTCGTATTTCGGCACCGACGGCATTCGGGGCAAGGCGAACGTCCATCCGATGACGGCCGAGGTCGCGCTGAGGCTGGGCCTCGCGGCGGGCAAGCTGTTCCGCTCCACGGACAACCGGCGGCATCTGGTGGTGATCGGCAAGGACACGCGCCTGTCGGGCTACATGATCGAGCCGGCGCTCGTCGCGGGCTTCACCAGCGTCGGCATGGACGTCCGGCTCTTCGGGCCGCTGCCGACGCCGGGGGTGGCCATGATGACCCGCTCCATGCGCGCCGACCTGGGCGTCATGATCTCGGCATCGCATAACGGCTTTGCAGACAACGGCATCAAGCTGTTCGGACCGGACGGCTACAAGCTCTCGGACTCCATGGAGCTCCAGATCGAGCGGTACATGGACGAAGGGCTCCAGGAGGACCTCGCCGAGTCCCGCGACCTCGGGCGGGTCGTGCGCATCGACGACTCCCAGGCCCGCTACATCGAGATCGCCAAGGCCACATTCCCTCGCAGCCTGGATCTGTCCGGCCTGCGCATCGTGATCGACTGCGCCAACGGAGCCGGCTATCGCGTCGCGCCGACAGCGCTCTACGAACTGGGGGCCGAAGTCATTCCGATCGGTGTGGAGCCCAATGGGTTCAACATCAACGAAGCCTGCGGCTCCACGCATCCCGGGCCCCTCAGCGAGGCGGTACGTGAGTATCGCGCCGACATCGGCATCGCCCTGGACGGCGACGCCGACCGTGTCGTGATGTGCGACGAGACGGGCCAGATCGTCGACGGCGACCAGATCATGGCGATCGTCGCCGGCGCCTGGGCCGACGAAGGCCGGCTGACGGGCGGAGGGGTGGTCGCGACCGTCATGTCCAACCTCGGACTGGAGCGGTTCATGACCGCCCGGGGCCTCAAGCTGGAGCGGACTACGGTTGGCGACCGCTACGTCATGGAGCGCATGCGCGAGGGGGGCTACAACCTTGGTGGCGAGCAGTCCGGGCACGTGATCCTGCGCGACTACGCGCCGACCGGCGACGGTCTGCTGGCTGCGCTCCAGGTGCTGGCCGTCATGGTCCAGCACCAGCGCCCCATGAGCGCGCTCGCCCGCCAGTTCGATCCTGTGCCCCAGAAGCTCGAGAACGTGCGTTTCACCAGAGGCGCCAAGCCGCTGGAATCCCCGGTGGTGAAGGCCGCGATCGCCGACGCCGAGTCGCGGCTGAACGGGACCGGGCGGGTGCTTGTGCGCAAATCCGGCACCGAGCCCCTCATCCGGGTCATGGCCGAAGGGGACGACGAGACCGTGGTCGATGGCGCCATTCGTGACATCGTCGAGGCCGTGAAGGCGGCGACGCCCGCCTAGGCGACCAGCCGTGCGGCCAGCCCCGCAGCCTGCTCGCGGATGTCCGGCACGGCGATGATCTCCCAGAAGGCGCCGCGCGTCGGCGGACCCAGCGCGAAGAGGCGCCGGTGCGGCCGTCCCGCGGCGTCCTGCACGCGACAGTCGTCCTCCACGTCGAGTCCAAGGCTGGCGGGATCGACGCGCGCGGCGCCGGAAGCGAACAGCTGGCTCAGCAGCGGATCGTCCGAGCGCGAGAGGTCGGCCAGCGGCCCGGTGCAGTTGACCATCCAGCCGAAGCGCTCGCTGCGCGAGCCGCGCCCGCCGCGCGGACGCCAGTCTATGGCCAGGCCGTCCGGCAGCGGCTCCACCACTTCGACGCGGCCCGAGGCCACGCGCAGCCGTCCGCTCTCCACCAGTTCGGCGATCTTCGCGCCTACCTGCGGCGCGGTGCGGTGGCGGTGCACGTCCCACCAGGGTCGCAGGTGGCGCAGGAAGCGGCCTCTCTCGGCTTCGGTGGCGTGGCGCCACGCAGCCTGGTTGTACGGACGCAGCTCGTCCATGGCCTGGCCCCAGCCGACCTCGCGCATGCGCGCCCGGACCTCGCGCATCATGCCGCCGAGGGTCTCAGCCTCCGGCCGGCGGGCCGCCGCATGGTGCTGTTCGGCGTCGTGGGGGCGGGGGAGCAGGCCGCGCCTGGACAACGCCAGCGCCCGGCCCTTCCAGCCCTGCGCCCGGAGCGCCAGCACGACGTCCACCATGGTCAGGCCTGCGCCGAGCAGAAGCACATCGTCCCCGGACCCGATACGGCCCAGCCCGCCGGCCAGCCAGGGGTCGCCGATGTAGCGTTCGCTGTCGGCCAGGCCCCTCGCGTTGGCGTCCGACGGGGGCGGGTTGCCGACGGCGAGCACGGCCGCGTCTACCGCCAGATCACGTTCGGACCCCATCCGCACGGTGACCCCCTCGGGGCTCGTCTCGATGGCCGTCACCTCGCCCGACACCCGCCGGATGTCCTCTCCGGCCTCCGCCAGAATATGCTCGACGTAGTCGCCATAGACCATGCGGGGGGCGAAGCCCTGGGGGTCGGCCAGGGCCGGATGTTCGCGCTCGAGCCAGCGGACGAAGTGGTCCGGATCGTCGGCGAAGGCGCTCATGCGCCCCGAACGCACGTTGAGCAGGTGCTCGGGACAGGTGGTCGAATAGGCAAGGCCGCGGCCGAACACCCCGGACCGCTCAATCAGCCAGACTTGGCGATCCACCGCCCTGCGCACGATGTTGGCGGCCAGCAGCGAGCCGGAGTATCCGGCGCCGACGATGGCGATGGTCCGAAACGTCACGCCGTCCTCCCGCAGTCACCGCTTGCTAGACGGAACCGGCCGCAGGGGGAAGCCGCCCGCGGGTCAGATCTCCTGGTTGTAGGCGCCGACCTCCGGGCGCTTCGCCAACCGGGGCTTCACCTCATCGCGGAACAGGGCGCGCATGTCGTCCTCGGATCGCATGCTCTCGACCACCACCACCAGTTCGGGCTTGTTGGAGGAGGCGCGAACGAGCACCCACGACCCGTCCTCGAGCGCGACGCGGACGCCATTTACGGTGATCACCTCGTTTATGGCGCGCCCCCCGATCGACCCGCCGGACGCGGCCAGTTCCTCGTACTCGCGCACGATGTCCGCGACGACGCCGTATTTCTTCTCGTCTTCGCAATGAGGGCTCATGGTCAGGGAGGTGTAGGCCGGAGGCAGGGCCGCCTTCAGGTCGGACAGCCGCCGGTCCGGGTTGCGATCGAGCATCGAGAGAATGGCGCCGGCCGCCACGATACCGTCGTCGTAACCGCGCCCGATCGGGGCGTTGAAGAAGAAGTGCCCCGACTTCTCGAAGCCCGCCAGGGCGCCCAGTTCGGCGGTCTTGCGCTTGATGTAGCTATGGCCGGTCTTCCAGTAGACCGTGCTCGCGCCGTTGGCCTGCAGAACCGGATCGGTGGCGTAGAGGCCTGTGGACTTCACGTCGACCACGAAGGTGGCCCCCGGATGGAGGGCCGACAGGTCGCGCGCAAGCATCAGCCCGATCTTGTCCGCGAAGATCTCCTCTCCGGTATCGTCGACCACCCCGCAGCGGTCGCCGTCGCCGTCGAACCCGAGCGCCACGTCCGCGCCGGTCTGGCGCACCCGCTCGGCCATGGCGCGCAGCATCGCATGGTCCTCGGGATTCGGATTGTACTTGGGGAAGGTCCAGTCGAGCTCGCAATCCATCTCGACCACCTCGGCGCCCATGGCGCGAAGTGCGTCGGGCGCGAATGCCCCGGCCGTGCCGTTGCCGCACGCGGCGACCACCCTCAACGGACGGGTCAGCTTCACCCGATCGGTGATGTCTTTCAGGTAGCGCTCGCGCACGCCGGCGATCTCGATCGCTTCCCCGCCGGCCCGGACCACGCCCCGGCCTTCGAGCACGATCTCCTTGAGGCGGCCAATCTCGTCGGGTCCGAAGGTCAGCGGCGGCTGCGCGCCCATCTTCACACCCGTCCAGCCGTTCTCGTTGTGGCTGGCCGTGACCATGGCCACACACGGCGCCTCAAGGTCGAACTGGGCGAAATAGGCCATCGGCGACAGGGCGAGTCCGATGTCCAGCACCCGGCAGCCGCCAGCGACCAGACCTGCAATGAGACGCCCTTTCACCGCTTCCGAGTAGGAGCGGTAATCGTGGCCTACGACGATGCGGGGTTCGACCCCGATCTCATGAACATAGGTCGCCAGGCCCAGGCCCAGCGCCTCGATGCCCGCGAGATTGATCTCCTTATCCAGCAGCCAGCGCGCATCGTACTCCCGAAAGCCGGTCGGCTTCACCAGCGGGACGGCGTCGAAGTCGGGCGCCGTCGGGTCCAGGTCTGCGCGGGGCTTCGGGCTGGACATCGGCATTGGCTCCATGGGCGTTCTTGTACTGGGTGGGCGGCTAGCTGGCCGCGCCTAGCCGTAATACCAAGGGGTTGCAGAGGTTGCAGGCGCAGGCGCGACGGGAGTCTAGACGACGCCTGCTCGCAGGAGGTCGTGGACGTGCAGGATGCCGACGGGGCGGCCATCCTCCAGGACGAAAAGCACGGTGACGCTTCGGTCATTCATCAGCTTGAGCGCTTCGCCTGCGAGGGTGTCGGGAGCAAC
This sequence comes from Pseudomonadota bacterium, assembly GCA_023432855.1. Lineage (GTDB taxonomy): Bacteria > Pseudomonadota > Alphaproteobacteria > Caulobacterales > Caulobacteraceae > JAEZEZ01. The sequence goes on from JAEZEZ010000093.1 coordinate 24,530, forward strand.
CGCAAGCGGCGCCCGTGTCATCACCTCTCCGGCCGTGTGGGAGAGCAGGCCGTCCATGTGGCGACGAAGATCGCCGTCAGTGATCAAGCCTGCCAGGCGACCGTCTTCCACGACGCCGACGCAGCCGAAATGCTTTTCGGTCATGACGAGAAGGGCCTGCTGCATGGACACATCCGGCGCGACCAGCGGCACTTCCGAGCCCCTGTGCATCAGGTCCCCCACCGTCCGCAGCAGCGCACCGAGTTTGCCGCCAGGGTGGAAAACGCGAAAATCGGTGGCCGTGAACCCGCGCCGCTCTACCAGGGCCACGGCAAGCGCATCGCCGATGGCTATCTGCAATGTCGTCGATGTCGTCGGCGCATCGACGCCCGAAGCGGCTTCCGGCGCGTTGGGCAGCAGCAACAGGACATCCGCGGCCCGGCCCAGGGCGCTTTCGGCGAAAGCGGTGATGGCGATGAGGGGAATGCCGAAGCGCTTCGAATAGGCGACCACATCCGCCAGTTCCTTGGTCTCACCGCTTTTGGAGAGAGCAAGGATCGCGTCTTCGTTCCGGATCATCCCCAGGTCGCCGTGACTGGCTTCGGTCGCGTGGACGAACACCGAAGGCGTGCCTGTCGAAGCCAGGGTCGCGGAAATCTTTCGCGCGACATGGCCGGATTTTCCGACGCCCGTGCAGACAAGTTGGCCCCTGAGCTGGTGGACGGTTTCCACCGCGCGGGAGAAAGCCCCATCGAGGCCCTTCGCCATTTCCAGCAGGGCGTCGGACTCGACCTGGAGAACGCGTCGGCCCACCGCCGCGGCGTCGAACCCGCTCACCGTTCCGACCCCGCCGGTTCGGCCTGCCCGGCCACGATGCCGCCCGAGGCGCGCGCCTGCGCCTCCTTGGCGGCGCGAAGGGCCTCCTTGCGCATGCTCGCCTTGTTCGCGTCGATCTTGACGTAGTCCGGAATGATCACCGGATGCCCGAAGGGGGCGGGCGAACGGGCGCCCTGCCCCTGCGGCCATACGGCTGCGAGCGCAATCATCAGGATCGCCACTATGGAGAGGCCGCCGAAAAACCAGCGGTCGGACAGGCGCAGAAACATGGACGGGCCTATAGCGCGCACGGCGTGATGCGTCACGTGCCGGCCTGTCCTTCAACAGTCGTGCAGGTCAGAGCCGGCGATGGGCGGTTTGCCCGGGCGTGCCGGGCTGGCTAAACCGCCCTCTCACAACAGCCGGAGATCTCGCATGCCGCGCCTCGTCCTGCTTCGCCACGGGCAGAGCCAATGGAACCTGGAGAACAGATTCACCGGGTGGGTCGATGTCGACCTGACGCCTCAAGGCGAGTCGGAAGCCCGGCGGGCGGGCGAACAGCTCAAGGCCGAAGGGGTCAAGTTCGACCGCGCCTACACCTCGGTGCTCACGCGTGCTGTACGGACCTGTGGAATGGCGCTTCAGGCCGCGGGCCAGGCGGAGGCGCCCGTCGTCGAAGACTGGCGTCTCAACGAGCGCCACTATGGGGGGCTCACGGGTCTCAACAAGGCGGAAACTGCGGAAAAGCACGGCGAAGAGCAGGTCAGGATCTGGCGGCGCTCGTACGATATTCCGCCTCCTGACATGGCGCCGGACAGCCCGTGGAGCTTCTCCGGCGACCCTCGCTACGCCGGGGTAGACACGCCGCGTACGGAAAGCCTCAAGTCCACCCTGGACAGGGTGCAGCCCTACTGGGAGGCGGAGATCGTTCCGCACCTGAAAGCCGGCGAAACCGTTCTCGTCGCGGCCCACGGCAATTCGCTCCGGGCGATCGTGAAACTGGTTTTCGGTGTCGATGACGACGAGATCGTCGCGGTCGAGATTCCCACCGGCAATCCGCTGCTGATCGAACTGGACGGCGACCTGCAGCCCATCGCCGCGCGCTATCTTGATCCCGGCCGCGCCACTGTCCTTCCCAAACTGCCTTGAAGGGAGCATCGCCGGTCCAATCGATGCGGCGCGCCATCCACTTGGCGAGGGCGGCCCATGGCAGCACCACGCCGAACCCTGCCGTGGGCTGCGTGATCCTCAAGGCTGGAAAGGTCGTCGCCGAAGCGGCGACCGCGCCGGGCGGGCGTCCCCATGCGGAGGAGATTGCACTGGATGTGGCAGGCGAACTGGCCCGGGGCGCAGAAGCCTATGTCACGCTCGAACCTTGCGGCGCACGCACGTCCGGCGCCGCCTCCTGCGCCGAACGCCTCGCCCGCTCGGGCGTGGAGCGCGTGTACATCGCCTGCTCCGATCCCTCTCCGATGGCGTCCGGCCGGGGCGTCGAAACCCTGCTTGGCGCCGGTGTGACCGTGGAAACCGGGCTCCTCGCGGAAGAGGCGTCGGACCTTTATGCGGCCTGGACGGCGGCTCATGCGAAAGCAAATGGTTAACCATGTTCGGCGAATAAGAGGACGGAAACAGCCAGGGGCCTTCACCCATGTCCGCCCGCCAGGCCGGTGTGCGCTATCGCCGCCTGAACCAATCCGAAGTGGACGCCATCTGCGCGCGACATGACCGGCTCTGGGCCTCGCTCCCGGGCGGGGCTCGCGCCGTTTTCGCGTGGGCCGACCTGTCCGGCATCAGCCTCGCCGGTCGCAATCTCTGCGACGCGGACTTTACGGGAGCCTTGCTCACCGGGGCCGACCTCACCGGGACAAAGCTCGAGCAGGCGAATTTCTTCGGGGCCGATCTGACCGAAGCCAGGCTTTCAGGAGCCAGCCTGCGGCGCGCCGACCTCCGCGGAGCCTGCTTGCGCGGGGCGGACCTGTCGGGCGCGGATCTTTTTGAATGCGACCTACGGGAGGGCATGATCGCCGCCGCTGACGCCGCGCTCGGAATTCGAGTGATCGAATCGCCCGCGCGCGCCAGCGAAGCACAGGGCGCAATCCTGGCCGGGGCGAACCTCGCCAGATCCAAGATGTCCGGCATCGTCGCCCTGAAAGCAGACTTCACGGACGCGGTGATGAAGGACTGCAAGCTCATCAGGGCCAATCTCAAGCAGGCCAAACTTCAGGGCGCCGACCTCGCTGGCGCCGATCTGTCGAGCGCGGATCTCACGGGCGCGGACCTTCGCGATTGTGTGCTGGTAGGCGCCAAGACCGGTATGTGGCGGACGGACGGAGCCGACATGGCCGGCGCCCTGACAGACAAGCCCGTGGGCCTGGCGGTCGAGGCGCTTCCCTACGATGACATGCTTCGGGCGCACGCTTTGTGGTGCGAAACCGGCGGACGTGAAGGGGAACCGTCGGTCTTCGATCGGGCCGACCTGCGCGCGCTCAAGTCCATCAAGGGCCTGAACCTGACAGCCCTTTCGGCGAAAGGCGCGGTCTTCTACGGAGTCGACATGGAGGGGGTCCAGCTTCAGGGCGCCCACCTGGAAGGCGCCGACCTGCGAGGCTGCAACCTCAAACACGCAGACTTGCGCGGAGCCCGGCTGGCGGGCGCCAGGCTGTCAGGCTCCGACCTGCGCGAATGCCGCCTCGGACCGCTGCTGATCACCGGCGACCGGTTGCTGCCCGCGGACCTTACGGGCGCCCAGCTCAAGAATGCGGACCTGTCCGGCGCGGATCTTACCCGCGCGGTCCTGACCGACGCAGATCTGACACGCGCAAAAGTCAGCGGAGCGATAATGCGTGGAACGGAGCTGGAAGGCTCCACGCTCCACGGCGTCCATGGGATGGAAGCCGCAGTCGCCTGACGGGAACGTCGGCGGAAAAGAAATGGGCGGCGCACGAATGCGCCGCCCATCAGGTCAGGAAGAAGAAGAACGGGCGCTCTAGGCGGCCTTGCCCTTGCCTTCGATCAGCCCGTTGGCGTTGCCGGTCGCGATTTCGATCCGGCGCGGCTTCATGGCCTCGGGCAGCTCCCGCTTCAGCGAGATGGACAGCAGGCCATTCTCCAGGCTGGCGTCGGTCACGATCACGTAGTCGGCGAGCTGGAAACGCCGTTCGAAGTCGCGTTCGGCCAGACCACGGTGCAGGTAGCGGCGCTCGCCGTCATCGTTGGCGGTCTTGCGGCCCGTGACGGTGAGCAGGTTTTCCTTCACCTCGAGGGTCAGTTCGTCCGACTTGAACCCGGCCACCGCCAACTCGATGCGCCAGGCGTCCTCGCCGATGCTTTCGATGTTGTAGGGCGGCCAGTTGGTCGCGCTTTCGGTCTTGGCCGCTTGCTCCAGAAGCTGGGCGAGGCGGTCGAAACCGACGACGGAACGGTAAAGGGGAGTGAAATCAACGGTACGCATGCACGAACCTCCTGCATAGCAAGGTTGCGACGCCCCGGCGGTTTGACCCGAGGCGCTAGGGTTTGGAACGGATGCAACCCCAGTTGGCGGTTGCGTTCGATCCGGAGGCCCGGGGTATCCAGCGCCTCCGTCAGAAAAGGTAGGAGCCCATTTCGGCCCCGCAAGAGGGTGTGCGGGCGGATTTCCGCTTGCCTGACTGTGGGGTCCGCCTAGGCTGCGCCGGCCTGTCGCTCAGGGGGAGATCCAGATGAAACCAGCCATGCTTTTCGCGGCCGCGACGGCCGCCATGACGATGGTCGCCGCCACGGCCTCGGCCACTGACCTCTTCCCTGAGGCGAGCCGCGCCTCGGCGCCGGCCCACGAAGAAGACGCCGCGCTTCGGGCTGCCGTGGAATCTCCCGGGCGCTCCGCCGAGAATCGCGCCCGCGATCAATGGCGTCACCCCTATGAGAGTCTGACGTTCTGGGGCCTTCGCCCCGGGCTCACCGTGATCGAGATCGGGCCGGGCGGCGGCTGGTGGACCGAAATCTTGGCGCCCTACGCCAAGGCGACCGGCGGGACATATCTCGCGGGTCATAGCGACAGCACGAACCCCAACTTCTCCGACGCCGCCCGAAAGGCTCGGGCAGACTTCGAGGCCCGTTACGGGGTCAAGGCGATCGACTTCGGGATGGGGTCGGGTCTGGGCGCCCCCGACGGCTCGGCTGACCTCGTACTGGTGGCCCGGGCGTTCCACAACTGGTCCACGCGGGAAGGGATGACCGACCGCTTCATGGGCGAGTTCTTCCGGGTCCTGAAGCCTGGCGGAGTTCTGGCCGTGGAGCAGCATCGCGCGGCCGATGGCGCAGACGTCTCGGTGACGGGACCCAACGGGTATGTCCCCGAAAGCTACGTCATCGATGCGGCCCGGAAGGCCGGCTTCGTGCTGGACGCGCGCAGCGAGCTGAACGCAAACCCCAAGGACACGCGGGATCATCCTTTCGGTGTCTGGACCCTGCCGCCGGTCGCACGCACCTCGCCCCAGGGGCAGCCGGCCGACCCGACCTTTGACAGGACCCGTTACGACGCGATCGGCGAAAGCGACCGCATGACCCTTCGCTTCCGCAAGCCGGGCTAGGCTTTTGACGCTGGCTTTGGCGCAGGCTACACGCGGGTCTTTCGGCAGAGCGGCCTGCGGGCGGGGCGCGAGAGGATGTCGATGACAAAGTTCTCGTCCTGGACGTCCAGGCGGACCATGCTCGCGGGTTCGGTCGCGTTGTTCGCCGCCGGGTGCGGTCGTGGTCGAAAGAAGGACGAGGCTCCCGCCGCCCCCGCCGCGGTCGAGGAGGAGGGACCGCCCGAGGGCACGCTCGAATGGGCCGCCGCCGGGGACTGGAGGGCCTCGGACCGCGTGCGCGACAAGTGGCGACACCCGGTCGAAACCCTGAAGTTCTTCGGCCTGTCGGAGGACCAGGCGGTCGTCGATATCTGGCCGGGCGCCGGCTATTACACGGAGATCGTGGCCCCCTACCTGGCCCGAAACCGGGGGCGCTACTACGCCGCGCAGTTTGCCGTCGGAGATGGCGCTGACCCGGCCCTCACCCAGACGGTGGCGCGATACCGCGAGCACTTTGGGGGCGACCGCACCCTATACGGGGACATCCGGTTCACTCAGTTTCCCCCCGAACCCGAAGGCGCGGTCGCGCCTGCGGGCGGCGCCGACCTGGTGCTGATGATGAACAACTTCCACACCTGGATGGCGGCGGGCCTGGCGGAGATCGCCCTTCGCGAAGCGTTCGCTGCGCTGAAACCCGGCGGGGTGCTTGGCGTCGAACAGCACCGAGAGCCCATCGGCGACGTCCAGGACCCGGCCGCGACCTCAGGGTACGTGCAGGAGGCTTACATCAAGCAGCTTGCAGCCGAGGCTGGATTCGCCTTCGTCGCCTCCAGCGAGGTCAACGCCAACCCGAAGGACACCCGGGACCATCCGTTCGGGGTCTGGACTCTGCCGCCCACCAGATTGTCCGCCCCCCGGGGTGAACCTGCGAACCCTGATTTCGATCACTCGAAGTATGATCTCATCGGGGAAAGCGACCGTATGACGCTCAAGTTCAGGAAACCCGCGTGAGCCGCATCGCTGCGTTCGCCGCCAACGCCCCGCTGATGTCCGTCCCCGGTGCGCCCGCGCCTGCGGGAGGCACGGGTGAATGGTATCGTGGCGCCGGCGGGCTGCGCCTGCGCGCCGCCTTCTGGGAGCCTCAGCTGGCTGCGGGCGCGTCCCCCCGCGGCACGGTCATCCTGTCGCCGGGCCGGACCGAGCCGATCGAGAAGTATTACGAGACGATCGCCGACTTCCAGCGTCGGGGTTTCTGTGTCCTTGCGCACGACTGGCGCGGGCAGGGGCTGTCGGCCCGGCTGCACCCTGAACGCCTGCGCGGCCACGCGCGCGCCGTCGAAGAGTTCCTCGACGATTTCTCCCGCCTTCTGGATGCCTATGAGAACCGCGCGCCCAAGCCCTGGCTTCTCGTGGGCCACTCGATGGGCGCCGCCCTGAACCTGCTGTCGCTGCAGACGGGAGAAACCCGCATCGCGGGCGCCGTGCTGGTAAGCCCGATGCTGAAGATCCGCACGGGCAAGCGGTCCCTGTGGTCCGCCCGCTTCGCTGCCCGCTGGAACGTCCGCCACGGGCGGGCTGCGGAGTACGTGCTCGACGACCCGGATGATCCCTTCGAACACACTTTCGAACGCGACGGCCTGACCTCCGACGAAGCGCGCTACGAACGCTGGCGCGAACAGCTCTACGCCTGCCCGCACCTGGCGGTCGGCGGGGTCACCTGGGGCTGGCTCGCGTTCGGCATCGAGGTCGGCGAGCGGGCGCTGAAGCCGAAGGCGCTGAAGCGCGTGCGGGTTCCCGTTGCGATTGTCCAGGCCGGTGATGACGACCGGGTCTGGAAGACGACCAACCGTTGGGCCGCCAAGCGCATTCCCCAGGGGCGTTACACGGAGGTGATCGGCGCCAAACACGAGGTGCTGATGGAGACCGACGACAAGCGCGCAGTCTTCCTGCTGGAGTTCGACGAACTCGCCGACGCGGTGGCTCCCCAGACGGGCAGCTCCGCCCCGGCGGCGCCGGCCGCGACGGCTGCGGCTGGGCCGGATCTGGAAGAACCCGCGGCGGATCAGGTCGCCCCGGGACGCACAGAACCAGAGGCTGCGCCGTCCATGCCTGCGGACCAGCCTGCGGGTGGATCGGCCTCCGGCTTTGAACTCCCGGCGCCTCCGGAGGAGAAGACCGGGAGCTGACGCCGCCGACGGAGCGGCCGATCCGCCGGGCTGAGCGCTACGGGATCCGTGCCGGGATGCGTTCGGGGAACGGATCGGACGGCCGCAACTCGCGCGCTACGCCGCGTCGCCCTCGGTGTTCAGCGATTTCGCGAGGTCGAGCAGGCGCCGGCGGGGACGTTCTCCGAGCTGGTAGTACGCCTGGATGAGATCCACGGTCTCCTTGCGCGAGAACATCTCGCCCCCGGCGTTGGCTTCCAGGTGAGTGCGTTCGGCCGCCTCCGCCAAGCCGTCATAGAAGTACCCGACGGGGGTCTCCAGCGCTTCGGCCAGCTGCCAGAGCCGGGCTGCGGAAATGCGGTTCGCCCCACATTCGTATTTCTGGATCTGCTGGAAGCGAATTCCGACGCAATTTGCGAGTTGCTGCTGGGTCAGCCCCAGGAGCCGGCGCCGGCGGCGCAGCCGCTTGCCAAGGTGAAGGTCGATGTCGGTCGCCATTGTCTTACCCCCGGTCCATCTTCTTGTCTGACCGTCCCACTGCGGGACGGCTCGCCCGGGATGCTTCAAAGCTCGTGCCGCAGTTGAATTTTGTGCACGTGACAGGGGTATGACCGACGGAAACGGGCGGCGGAGCCTGGCCCGCCGCCCTTCCCGGTTCGTCGCTCGCGCGGTGTCAGAGGCGCGGTTTGCCCACGCGCGGCTGCTCACGGTCGCGCTTTCGCGGCTTGGCGGCCGGCGCCTTGTCAGGTTCCGGCGACGCAGCGGCAGCGCTGTCGGCCGTGGCGGTCGTCGGTTCTTCAGCCTCCGCAGGCGCGGCCGGCGCAGCGGCGAGCTGCTCGGCGCTCCAGGTGGTCGCCAGGGCGCCCTGGCGGGTGCCGAACGCCGTGGCGGGGAGCAACTTGGTTTCGCCGCTCGACAGCCGCACCACCACTTCGGCCGATCCGTCGGCGGCCCCTGTCACGCTGACGACCTCGCCGATCTGCGCTCCGGCGGAATTCTGGAGTACAGCGCCGGCTTCGAGACGAGCCTTGCTGCTCGGTGGAGCGCCGATGGCGGGTTGAGCGGGGGTGGCGGGCGCGATCCCGGGCGTCGCCGGAGTAGCTGGCGTGGCGGGGGTGGCCGCAGGGTTGGCGCTGGCGCTGCCGCGGAACGGGGGGCGATCATCCGTCGCATCGTCACCTGGCTGCTCGCCGGCAGGCGGATTGGCGGGGGTCGCCGGGGTGGCCGGTTCGGCCGCGGCCGGAGGTGTCGGCTGGGTCGCCGGCGCGGGCGGCGTCGCGGGTTCTGCGGGCGTGGCGGCGTTCGGATTGCTTCCCCGATAGGGGGGGCGAGCCTCGTCCTGTTCCTGCTCGCCGGCGGGAGGATTCGCCGGCGTCGCCTCCTGCGCAGGCTGCGCCTCGGCGGTCGTTTCGGGCTCAGCCGCCGGGGCAGGCGCCTGGGCGGCGGCTGGAATGGAAATCATCAGCGCGGCGATCGCGCTGGTCGCAAGCAACTTGGGATACATCGACTGGATCCTTGCGCTACGGCGGACAACCGCCGGACCGCTCCCCAACCGGGACGCTTGCGAAAAGTTTCCGCCGAGCCCGCCGCGCGGGAGCCGCGTCAGTCCTCCCTGACCCGCTTCTTGCGGAACGAGGGGTTCAGCACCTTCTTTCGCAGCCGGATCGATTTCGGCGTGACTTCAACGAGTTCGTCTTCCTCGATGTAGGCGATCGCCTGCTCGAGCGTCGGACGGCGGGGCGGCGTGAGGCGCACCGCCTCATCCTTCCCCGCAGCACGGACGTTCGTCAGCTGCTTGGCCTTCATCGGATTGACGTCGAGGTCGTCGGACCGCGAGTTCTCGCCGATGATCATGCCCTGATAGGTCTTCTCACCCGCCCCCACGAACATCACGCCGCGTTCCTCGAGGTTCCACAAGGCATAGGCCGCAGTCTCGCCGTCTGAGTTGGAGACCAGAACGCCTTTCTGGCGACCTTCGATCGCGCCCTTGTGGGGCTCGTAATGGCTGAACACCCGGTTGAGGACGCCCGAGCCGCGCGTGTCGGTCAGGAACTCCCCCTGGTAGCCGATGAGCGAGCGTGACGGGGCCATCAGGGTGATGCGCGTCTTGCCGGCGCCCGACGGGCCCATGTCCTTCAGCTCCGCCTTGCGGGCGCTGAGCTTCTCGATGACGACGCCGGTGTAGTCGTCGTCGACGTCGATCACGACCTCCTCGACCGGCTCCAGCCGCTCGCCGGTCTCCTCGTCGGTGCGATAGACGACCCGGGGCCGCGAGATCGACACCTCGAACCCCTCGCGCCGCATGCTTTCGATGAGCACGCCGAGCTGAAGTTCGCCTCGGCCGGCCACTTCATAGGCGTCCTTGCCGCCCGTTTCGGTGACCCGGATGGCGACGTTGGATTCGGCCTCTTTCAGGAGCCGGTCGCGGATGACGCGCGACTGGACCTTGTCCCCCTCCCGGCCGGCCAGGGGGCTGTCGTTGACCGAAACGGTCATCGAGATGGTCGGCGGGTCGATCGGCTGGGCCGGCAGGGCTTCGGTGACCTCGAGGGCGCAGAGCGTGTCGGCCACGGTGGCTTTCGACAGGCCCGCGAGCGCCACGATATCCCCGGCTTCCGCCTCGTCGATCGGCTGGCGCTTCAGACCGCGGAAGGCGAGAATCTTGGTGACACGCCCGCGCTCGACCTCCTTGCCGTCGCGGCTCAGCGCCTTGATGGGCATGCCCGGAACGATCTTTCCGGCTTCCACGCGACCGGTGAGGATGCGCCCGAGGAAGGGGTCGCTCTCGATCAGCACGGCCAGCATCTGCGCCGGCTCGGAGACCCGTTCCTGGGCCTTGGGCGGGGGGACGTGGCGCACGATCAGGTCGTAGAGGGGCGCCAGGCCGGTCTTCTCGTCGTTCATGTCGACGACGGCCCAGCCTTCCTTCCCTGAGGCGTAAAGGTGAGGGAAATCGAGCTGCTCGTCCGTGGCGCCGATAGCGGCGAAGAGATCGAAGGTGTCGTTGAGGATCCGCTCGGGATCCGCGTGGGCGCGATCAACCTTGTTGAGCACCAGGATCGGCCGCAGGCCCAGCTTCAGGGCCTTGCCCAGAACGAACTTGGTCTGCGGCATGACGCCTTCTTCGGCGTCCACCAGCAACAGGCATCCGTCGACCATCCCGAGGATGCGTTCCACCTCGCCGCCGAAGTCGGCGTGGCCGGGGGTGTCGATGATGTTGATGCGCGTCTCGCCCTGCTCGCCTTGCCAGAGGACGGACGTGGCCTTGGCCAGGATGGTGATCCCCCGCTCCCGCTCCTGGTCATTGGAGTCCATGGCGCGCTCGACGGTCGCCTCGTTGGCGCGGAAGACCCCGGACTGGGCGAGCAGCTGGTCTACCAGCGTGGTCTTGCCGTGGTCGACGTGGGCGATGATGGCGATGTTGCGAAGATTCATGACGGGCGGCGCGGCGTACGGGCCGCGACCTTTCGGGCTGGCGTTTACGGGAGGACGCGCGCCAATACACGACCCGGGGCGCTAGCGCCAGCGGGGCGGCTAGTCGGTTTCTTCTTCTTCCGCGTCGCCATCCGGGGGACCGGGCTCGAACACGAGCAGGTCGCCGGGTTGACAGTTCAGCTCACGGCACAGCGCGTCGAGCGTGGAGAATCGCATCGCCCGCGCCTTCCCGGTCTTCAGGATGGACAAATTCGCCAGGGTGACACCGACGCGGTCGGCGAGCTCCGTCAGCGACATGCGCCGGTCGAGCAGAATGCGGTCGAGTTGGACGCGAATGGGCATGGGGAGCCTAAATGGTCAATTCCGCTTCGCGGCGCAAACGCGCCCCTTCGCGGAATACTTCGGCTAGCACGAATACGACGAGGACGGAGAACCATGCCGTCAGGTCCGGCCAACCGGATGTCTCCTGGACGACGCCCGGCAGAACGGCGGCGGCGGCCATGCGGATTGCGATATTGCCCGCTTCCAGACCGGCGAGGCCAACGCCGATGAGGCGCAGGCGGTTGACGTTGGGGGGCTGGAACGGATCGCCGGCGATCAGCGTCGCGAAGACGCGCCGCACTCGTCCGACGATGAAGACAATGATGCCGCAATAGGCGGCGAACACGCCCAGGCCGCCGGCCAGCACCGGCTTTGTCAGGCGGATTTCCCTGATCGCGCCGTTGACCTCTGTCGTGGCGACGAGGTTCTGATCGATAGGAAACAGCAGGGCGGCGATAGCTCCGATCACCAGAGCGCCGATGACCGCCCAGAGCGCGACGTAGACGACGTCCAGCGCAATCTTGAGAAGGCTCGATACCGAGCCTGGGCCCATAGCCCGCATCCGGTCGTCTCCCCGAGCCCCTCCTTGGCCGGTCCCTGGGTTTCGTCCCGGGTTCCCGTTTCTTCTTGGGCCCGTCGCGGGCCGGTAGTCTCTCCAGGTCCGGCGTCTTGTTCGCCGCCCGGGAGCCTTGCGCTCCCTAGGGCGGCGAACTCGCGCCCGACCGCATCACGATCAAAACGCTTGCACCAGAATGGCGACGGCCGCCAGAGGAAGGCCGGCCAGGAGGATGGCGCTGACGACGGTCATGCCGATCTTGTCCATCCAGTTCGTTGCATTCATCGCGTTCATTTTCAGTCTCCGTTTTCTTGTCCTGTGACTCGAAGGCCAGTTGTGCGCTGCAACATTAATCCGCGGTAATTTTTTGCGGTTGCGAACGGTGCAGCTCCGTTCTTGCTGATTATCAATACGGCCTCGCCGAAAAACGATCAAGCGAATTTATCGAAAAACGATATTAAAGTTTTGCAATGCATTAATCGCGTGTAAGGCGGCCCCGCAGATCCTTGCAGGACTTGGCTTTGCGTAACCCCGTTCCGCCAGGGTCGGCGTCGCGCGGGTCCCGCGGAGTTGCATCTGAAGGCGTCCGCCGCCCCGAACATTACTGGAATGCAATGCCTGCAAGGCTTTGGAGGCCCCCGCCGCAGGCGCCGGACAGGCCTCCGGGCTTGCCCGCAGCGGCCCCATGACGCAAACCGAGCCTCCCCACTCCGCGCCGCACCACGGGCGCGACCAGTCTGGACTGCACCCATGCCGCTTTTTCTGCCCGCGGGCGCCCGCCTCGTGGCCGCCACGCACAATCCAGGCAAGGCCAGGGAAATCTCGGCGCTGCTGAACGGACGGTTCGAAGTGGCGTCAGCAGGCGATCTGGGGCTTCCCGAGCCGGAGGAGACCGAGACGACCTTCGCGGGCAATGCGCTGTTGAAGGCGCGGGCCGCTGCGGAGGCTTCGGGCCTGCCGGCCCTGGCGGACGACTCCGGCCTGTCGGTTCGAGGGCTGGGCGGGGCCCCCGGCATCTTCTCCGCGCGCTGGGCGGGTCCGGCGAAAGATTTCTCGCTGGCCATGCGCAAGGTGGAGGAGCGGCTCTACGAGATCGCGTCAGACGATCGTTTCGCCTGGTTCACCTGCGCGCTCTGCCTCGCCTGGCCTCATGGTCCGGCCGTCGTTGTCGAGGGCAGGATCGAGGGGGAGCTCACCTTTCCGCCTCGCGGCGAGCGAGGGTTCGGCTACGACCCCATCTTTGTACCCGAGGGCGGGCGTCAGACATTCGGCGAAATGGATCCGGCCGAGAAGGACGCCATGAGTCATCGCGCCCGCGCTTTCGCAATGCTCCGGAAAGCTCTTCTTGACTGAGGCCGCCCCCATCGCGGTCTACGTCCACTGGCCCTACTGCGCACGCATCTGCCCCTATTGCGACTTCAATGTCGTGCGGGACCGGACACGGACAGACGAGCAGGCGGCGCTTGTGCGCGCCATAAGGAGGGACATCGAGAGTCAGGCTGAAAAACTCGGCCCCAGACGACTGGTTTCGGTCTTCTTCGGCGGCGGCACGCCATCGCTCATGGAGCCGGACGCGGTCGCGGGAATCGTCGAAACCGCCGCGCGGCTCTTTCCCTCCAAGGCCCCCGTCGAAGTCACGCTGGAAGCAAATCCGACCGATGCAGAAGCTGCGCGGTTCGCAGGCTTCGCCGAGGCGGGGGTGCAGCGGCTGTCCCTGGGCGTCCAGGCGCTCGACGACGCCTCGCTCGCCTTCCTCGGCCGCAATCACTCAGCGGCCGAGGCGCGGCGGGCCGCCGAAATCGCCGCGCGCCTGTTTCCGCGGCTGTCGGTGGACCTGATCTATGCGCGGCCTGGACAGTCGCCCGGGCAGTGGGCAGCTGAACTGGAGGAAGCGATCGGCCTGGGCGCCGAGCATGTGTCGCCCTATCAGCTGACGATCGAACCCGGGACCGCCTTCGATCGCGCGGTGAACAGAGGTCGGTTCCGTCCACCGGACGGCGAACTCGCGGCGGATCTCTACGACACGACCCAGGCTGTGCTCACGCGCGCAGGCTTCGACGCCTATGAGGTCTCCAACCACGCGAAGGGGGAGGCCGCGCGCTCCGCCCACAATCTCGCGATCTGGCGCGGCTGCGAATACCTCGGCGCGGGCCCAGGAGCTCACGGCCGGCTTGAGCTGTGCTCCGGCCGGGTTGCGACCCGCGCCGCGGCTGCGATCGGGGACTACGTATCCCGCGTGGATCAGACGGGGCTTGGGTGGGAGGCCGCCGAAACGCTCGATCCGCGCGCGGCCGCGGAAGAACGGCTCCTGCTCGGCTTGCGCATAGACGAGGGTGTGCCGTTTGCCGAGGTGGGCCAACTGGGTCTCGCGCCGGGGTCTGCGGTCGTCGCGATGCTCGGCGACGCCGGCCTTGTCGAGGTCCGTGGGGACCGGCTGGCGGCGACGCCGGCGGGCCGTCTTGTTCTCGACCGGGTGATCGCCGAGCTGGCGACCTGAGCGCGGCGGCTTGCCAGTCGCGCCCTGGCGTCTGAGAAGAGGCCTCATGGCCCAGCCGCCGGACACCGCGACCACAATTGCTCCGCCTCCGAAACCTGTGGCGTCGGGCCTCTATCTGGTGGCCACGCCGATCGGAAACCTGCGCGACATCACCCTGCGGGCGCTGGACGTGCTCGGCGCCGCCGACCTGGTGCTCTGCGAAGACACCCGCGTTACGGCGAAGCTGATGTCCGCCTATGGGCTGAAGCGAACGCTGCTGCGCTGCGACGAGCACACAGAGGGTCAGGTCACGCCCCGCGTCCTTGAAGCCCTCGCTGGCGGTCAGGTCGTCGCTCTGGTGTCCGATGCGGGCACGCCACTCGTGTCCGACCCCGGGTATCGCCTCGTCGCCGCAGCCATTGAGGCGGGCCTGCCTGTCCACCCCGCTCCCGGAGCGTCGAGCGCCCTGGCCGCGCTCTCGATCGCAGGCCTGCCGACCGACCGCTTTCTGTTCGCGGGATTTCTGCCGGCGCGCGCCCAGGGGCGGCGGAAGGCGCTCGAGGAGCTCAGGCCGGTCCGCGCGACGCTTGTCCTGTTTGAAAGCGGGCCCCGGCTCAAGGAAAGCCTGGCGGACATGGCTGAGGTGCTCGGCCCGAGACCCGCGGCCGTGGCCCGGGAGCTGACGAAGCTCTACGAGGAGTGCGTGCGAGGCTCCCTGGACAATCTGTCCGCGGATCCCCGTCTGGCTGCGCCGAAGGGCGAGTTGGTGGTTGTCGTCGGGCCTGCCGCGGACGAGGCGGCCAGTGAGACCGATGTGGACGCGGCGCTGACGGAAGCTCTGGAACGCCTCGGCCCGGCGGACGCCGCCTCCGAGGTCTCCAAGGCCTTGGGCCTCCCCCGGAAGACCCTTTACCGCCGGGCGCTCGAACTGCAGGGGCGGGTATGACATCGGCACGGGAACGTCAGGCGGTCCGCAGCCGCCGCGGAGCCCGGGGACGCACCGACGGGCGTTTCGCCGAGGCGATCGCCGCCGTCTGGCTGATGTTGAAGGGGTATCAGATACTGGGCTTCCGCCTGAGGACACCCGCCGGGGAGATCGACCTTCTCGCACGGAAGGGCCGTACGCTGGCGGTGGTGGAGGTGAAGCGGCGCGCCAACGTGGAATTGGCCATGGACGCCATCCTTCCTGCCCAACGCGACCGCCTGATGCGCGCCGCCCGCGCCCTCGCCGGACGAAGGGCGGCCCTGCGACATCTGGACCTGCGCATAGACCTGATCGCGCTGGCGCCCGGGCGCCTTCCACGGCATGTTCCGAACATCTTCAACGATCTGGATTAACCGCCAAGTTTGACGGCGGCGACGTCCGGGGCGAGTCTTTGAGTCGATGACCCGCGACGAGGCTGAAGCAGTCCTGACCGCCGCAGGCGAGAGCGCAGATGCGGAGTTTCCCTTGCTGGAAGCCGCAATCGCCTGCGCCATTCACGATCTCCCCTTCCGCGATGTCGAACCCGTGCGCGCCGTCGCCGCCGCGGCTTCCGAACGACTGGCGCAACGTCTCCAGCGCGAAAGCCCGGAGGAGGCCTTGGCGGAGACGCTGTCGGGGGAACTGCGGCTGAACGGCGACCTGCTGACCTTCGACGACCCGGCCAATACCGACGTCATCGACGTGGCCGAGCGCCGCCGCGGACTCTCGGCGACGCTCGGCGTCTACTACCTCCACGCCGCCCGCAAGTGTGGACTGCGGGCTGACGGCGTGGACTTCCCCGGCCACTTCCTGCTGCGGGTCGAGACGGACGAGGGCCCTGTGGCGCTGGACCCCTTCAGCCAGGGCCGCCTCGTACTGCCGTCCGAGCTGACGCGGCGGGCGCTCCGGACGGGCCTGACGCCCGACGTGGCCGACAGGCTGGACGTGCTGATGAGCCCGGTCAGCGACCGCGAGATGCTCATCCGCCTTCAGAACACGATATTCGCCAGGGCCCTGGCCTACCAGGACTACGAGGCCGCAGAACGGTCGGCGGTTCGGCGCGCCCTGCTGGATCCGCATGACCACCGCCCCTGGCTGGACGTGGCCACTGCGCGCGAGAAACAGGGCGCCCTGAGCGGCGCGCTCGAAGCCCTGGGCCGGGCCCGTCAGCTGGACGGGGGCGCCGCCATCGCAGCCCAGACGGTGCGCGAGCGAGTCCGCCTGCGGCTCAACTAGCTGCCGCCTCCGGCACGTTGGCGTCCAGCTCGGCCAGCCAGGCGGCGGCGGAGCCGTCCGACGGCGCACGCCAGTCGCCGCGCGGCGAGAGATTGCCTCCTGAGACCACTTTCGGGCCGTTGGGCAGGGCGGAACGCTTGAACTGGCTGCGTTCGAAGAACCGCACCAGGAACTCCCGAAGCCACCGGCGGATGGTGTCGAGATCGTAGTGGTTTCGCGCTGCCTCGGGCAGGCCGGTCGGCCAGGACCCGGCCTCGCGATCGCGCCACGCATGCCAGGCGAGGAACGCCACCTTCGACGGTCGCATGCCGAACCTGGTGATCCAGAAGAGGTTGAAGTCCTGGAGCTCGTAAGGGCCCACGGCAGCCTGGGTGGACTGGATGGCGCCGTCCGCATCCGCCGGCACGAGCTCCGGCGAGATCTCCGTGGCCAGCACGTCGCGCAGAACGGCGCCCACGGCCTCATCGAAGACGCCGCAATCGGCGACCCAGCGGATGAGGTGCTGGATCAGCGTCTTCGAGACAGATCCGTTGACGTTGTAATGGCTCATGTGGTCGCCGACCCCGTAGGTCAGCCACCCCAGCGCCAGCTCCGAGAGATCGCCGGTACCGAGCACGATGGCCTGGTTCTGCCCGGCGAGACGGAAGAGATAGTCCGTGCGCAGGCCCGCCTGAACATTCTCGAAGGTGACGTCATAGACCGGCTCGCCGCCGGCGAAGGGGTGGCCTATGTCCTCGAGCATCCGCCTCGCCGCAGGTGTGATGTCGATCTCGCCGCCGGTGATCCCAAGAGCGCGCATCAGTCGCCAGGCGGCGTCCTTGGTCTTCTGGCCTGTTGCGAAACCCGGAAGCGTGAACCCCAGGATGTTCTCCCGGGGCAGCCCCATCAGGTCGAAGGCGCGGCAGGCCACCAGTAGCGCGTGTGTGGAGTCGAGGCCGCCCGAAACGCCAATGACGAGCTTCTTGCTGCGCAGGGACTGATAGCGCCGCATCAGGCCCTGGACCTGGATATTGAAGGCCTCGAAACAATCCTGGTTCAGGCGCTCCGGGTTGTCCGGGACGAACGGGAAGCGGTCGAGATGACGCTTCAGCCCGACGTCAGCGAAGTCGGGCTCCGCACGGAATGCAATCCTGCGGAAATCCGTCTCGGGATGGCCGAGCGCCGCGGCCGCGTCGTTGAAGGTGCCCGTCCGGGCGCGCTCCAGCCTGAGGCGCTCCACGTCCACGTCGGCCACGACCAGCTGTGGGCCTTGGGGGAAACGCTGCCCTTCGGCCAGCAGCGCGCCGAGTTCGTGGATCATCGCCTGACCGTCCCAGGCAAGGTCCGTGGTGCTTTCGCCCGGGCCGGAAGCGGCGAAGACATAGGCCGCCGAACAGCGCGCCGACTGCGAAGCGCAGAGCAGCTTGCGCTCGTCCGCCTTGCCGATCAGCACGTTCGACGCCGAGAGGTTGCAGAGGATCAGGGCGCCGGCGAGAGCCCCGTCGATCGACGGCGGCGACGGCGCCCAGAAGTCCTCGCAGATCTCAGCGTGGAAAATGAAGTCCGCCAGGTCCTCCGCGGCGAACAGCAGGTCCGCGCCGAACGGGACGGTCTGCCCGGCCAGCTGCATTTCGAGGCCGGAGAGCCCCAGGCCGGACGCAAACCAGCGCTTCTCGTAGTACTCGCGGTAGTTCGGCAGAAAGGTCTTCGGCACGACTCCCAGGATCCGCCCGCGGTGAATTGCAACGGCGCAATTGTAAAGGCGGCCGTTGCGACGCAGGGGCGCTCCTACGAGCAGCACGGGCTTCAGGTCCCGACTGGCGGCGGCGAGTTCGGCGATCGCCGCCTCCACCCCGCCCAGCAAGGCATCCTGCATGTGCAGGTCATCAATCGCGTAGCCCGAGAGGCCGAGCTCCGGGAAAACCATGAGGTCGACGCGCTCGGCATGGCCCTGACGCGCCAGGGCCAGGGTCTCCGAGAGGTTGAACGCGGGGTCCGCCGTCCCGACCCGCGGGGTGCAGGCGGCCACGCGGACAAAGCCCTGGCGGTGGTGGGAGTAGAACGCGTCGGTGGAGGAATTGGCCACGGCGGATGCAGTCCTGCGAAGCTTGATGTCATTTAGGCCGCGCGGGGCCCTCGCAAAAGCGCAAACGCCTGAACCGCGCATTGGGTCGTCTCGGCGGGCGCCCGCGTCCGGTGGACCCGCCGGGAGTTTACCCCTTTACTGCGATCGCCAGTCTCCGGAGATCCACGTGGCCGACGCCCCCATCCTGTCGATCAAGAATCTGCAGGTTCAGTTCGACACCCAGGACGGGGTGGTCGAAGCCGTCCGCGGGGTGTCGCTGACCGTCGACCCCGGGGAATGCCTGGGGGTGGTCGGGGAGAGCGGCTCCGGCAAAAGCCAGACCTTCATGACCGTCATGGGCCTGCTGGCCCAGAACGGGCGCGCCGCCGGGTCTGCCACATTCATGGGCCAGGAGTTGATCGGCCTGGCGCCGCGCGAACTCAACCGGGTCCGCGGCTGCCGGATGACCATGATCTTCCAGGACCCGCTGACCGCCCTGACCCCCCACATGCGGATCGGCGACCAGATCGCCGAGCCCCTGAAGCTTCACCTTGGACTGTCGGAGGGGGACGCGAAGGCGCGCGCGCTGGAGTGGCTCGACCACGTGCGCATTCCCGAAGCCGCGCGCCGTCTGCGCCAGTATCCCCACGAGCTTTCCGGCGGCATGCGCCAGCGGGTGATGATCGCCATGGCCACGGCCTGCGGCCCCTCGCTCCTGATCGCTGACGAGCCGACGACAGCCCTCGACGTGACCGTCCAGGCCGACATCCTCGACCTCATCGACGAACTGAAGCGCGAAACCCGCACTGCGGTCGTGCTCATCACCCACGACATGGGCGTCATCGCGCGGCTGGCGGATCGGGTGTGTGTGATGAAGGACGGCGCCTACGTCGAGGAGGGACCGGTCGAGCGCCTGTTCGCCGAACCCGCCACGGCCTACACGCGCGAACTGCTGGCGGCGATCCCGCGTGTGGACCGGCTGGATCGCGGCGGCCGGCCGACCATCGACCCGGCGCCCGTCGATGCTCCGGTCGTGCTGGACGCGCGTGACATCCGGGTCGACTTTCCCGTCGACGCCGGAATGTTCGCGCCGAAGCAGGTGCTGAAAGCCGTGGACGGGGTCAGCTTCCAGGTCCGGCAAGGCGAGACGCTCGGCATCGTCGGCGAAAGCGGGTCCGGCAAGTCGACGCTCGCGCGCGCCGTGCTCAACCTCATCCCGCCCACCGCCGGCGCCGTCAGCCTGATCGGCCGCAACATTTCCGACTCCGACAAGGCCTCGCTGCGCGCCGCACGCAAGGACATGCAGATCGTCTTCCAGGACCCCCTGGCGAGCCTCGATCCCCGGATGACGATCGGATCCTCCATCGCCGAGCCGCTGGAAACCTTCCGGCCGGGCATCTCCCGTGCGGAGCGCGAGGCGCAGGTGAGGGCGATGATGGAGCGAGCCGGATTGTCCCCCGCCCTGATCAATCGCTACCCGCATGAACTGTCCGGCGGACAGAACCAACGGGTGGGCATCGCGCGGGCGATGATCCTGGAGCCCAAGCTGGTCATCTGCGACGAGGCCGTCTCGGCGCTCGACGTCTCCATCCAGGCCGAGATCATCGACCTGCTGATCGAGCTGCAGAAATCGATGGGCCTGGCCATGCTGTTCATCAGCCATGACCTCGCCGTGGTGCGGGAGATCAGCCACCGGGTGCTCGTGCTGTACCTCGGCCGGGTCATGGAGATGGCGGATCGCGAGCAACTGTTCGAGACGCCGCGTCACCCCTACACGCGCGCCCTGCTTTCCGCGGCGCCGGTGGCCGATCCGACACGCGAACGGGCGCGGCGCCGGATCAGGCTGGGAGGCGAGCCGCCGAGCCCCATGGACCCCCGAAGCGCGCTGCGGTTCCTGCCCTCGCGCCTCGGCCCCGCGACGGGGGTGGCGGGTCAGCCGATCTACGTCCCTCGGCTCGAGGAGGTGGCGCCCGGTCACTTCGTGTCGGAGTTCGATCCCGAGCCGGCGGAAAGCGAGATTCCCGAGGGCCATTAACCGAACCTCGACCCGCGCCCCCTAGAGTCGCCGCGCGAACTCGTGGGGATGGTGAGAATGCGGATCGAGGTGGTCGAGGCGAGCGCCCTCAGCGAGGCCGATCAGGCCGCTTGGCGGGCGTTGCAGACCGGTCGATTCGAACTGGCCAGTCCATATCTGTCGCCTGACTGGGCTCGCGCCGTGGCGCGCGCCGACGGGCCCGGCGACATCAGGGTCGCGGTCGTTCGTGACGGCGCGACGCCGGTCGGCTTCTTCCCGGCGCGCTGCGGTTCGCTGACCGCCCTGCCCCCCGGCGCGCCCCTCTCGGATCATCAGGCCTTTGTCGCCGCAGAAGGCGTGCGGATCGACCCCCAGGCCCTGCTGCGGGCGCTTGGTGTTCATCGGTACGACTTCGACCACATGGCGGCGGCCGATCCGGTCTTCGGTCCGCTTGGGCAAGAGGTTCAGGACAGCTACGTCGTCGATCTGGCCGGGGGCTGGGCCGCCTACGAACAAGGTCGTCGCGACGCGGGGACCGAGATCCTCAAGGACATGGCGCGCAAGCGCCGCAAGCTGGAACGCGAGGTGGGCCCCATCACCCTGACGGCCATGTCGCGCTCCACCACCGACTTCGAGCGCCTCATGGACTGGAAGCGGGCCCAGTACCGGCGCACCCGCCAGACGGATATCCTCGCGTCTGCCTGGGTTCAGCGGCTGCTCCGCGACCTGTTCGAGAGCCGCGACCCGACCTTTGGCGGCTTCCTCTTCACCCTGCACGTCGGCGATCAGCTGGCGGCGGCCCAGTTCAACCTGCGCGGCCCGGACGAGCTGCACGCCTGGTTCATCGGCCATGACGAGCAGTTCGAGCGCTACTCCCCCGGCCTCGTCATGTTCCTCGACCTCATCCGGTGGATGGACGAGATGCCCTGGAAGCGGCTGGACCTCGGGCCGATCCCGTACCGGTTCAAGGACCGGCTCGCCAACCGGGCCCGCCCGATCACCCACGGGTTCGCCGGAACGCCCTCGCCCGTGACCCTCGTCCGGGCTGCGGAATACGGCGTGCGGCGGGCGATGGAGCGCCTGCCGCTGGGACGGGTTTCGAACTGGCCGGGAAAGGCCATGCGACGGCTGGATCTCTGGCGCGGCCTGGGATGAATTCGCGCTGATTGTGTTCCCCGCCAACCGCCGATAGGGTCCGCCTCGTTTCGCGACCCAGGCCTCCATGCCCCCCACGCTTTCCCTCTCCGACATCGAAGCGGCCGCCGAACGCATCCGCGGCCATGTCGAGCGCACGCCCTGTCTGCGGTCACGGCCGCTGTCGAAGCTGACCGGGGCGGACGTCTGGGTGAAGTACGAGAACCTCCACTTCACGGCGTCCTTCAAGGAGCGCGGGGCACGCAACCGGTTGAGTCAGATGACCCCGGAGGAGAAGGCCCGCGGCGTCGTCGCCGCCTCCGCCGGCAACCACGCGTCGGCGCTCGCCTACCATGGCCAGCTGCTGGGCATTCCCGTCACCATCGTGATGCCGCACGGCACCCCTTTCGTGAAAGTGGAGAAGACCGAGAGTTTCGGCGCCACCGTGGTGATCGAAGGCGCCGGCTTCGACGACGCGACAGCCCATGCCCACCGGCTGCGTGACGAGAAGGGCCACATCTTCGTGTCGGCGTTCGACGACATCGGCATCGTCACCGGCCAGGGCACATGCGGCCTCGAATTCCTGGCGGACGCGCCTGACCTCGACGTCATGGTGGTCCCCATCGGCGGCGGCGGCCTGATCGCCGGGGTCGCCACGGCCGCCAAGGCCATCAAGCCGGACATCGAGGTCATCGGGGTCGAGGCCGCGATGTACCCCTCCTTCGCCGCGCGCCGGCGGGGCGAACGCGCGACCAAAGCCGGCGGCCAGACCATCGCCGAGGGCATTGCCATCAAGGCCGTCGGTGACATCCCCTTCGCCATCGCCGACCCGCTGGTCGACGACGTGCTGGTCGTCGACGAGGAGGACTTCGAGAAGGCGGTCGCCTTTTACGCCACGGTCGGGAAGACCGTCGCCGAGGGAGCCGGAGCGGGCGGGCTCGCCGCCATGCTGCGCTTCCCGGATCGGTTCAGGGGCCGGAAGGTCGGACTGATCCTCGCCGGCGGCAACATAGACCCCCGCATGCTCTGCTCGGTGCTGCAGCGGGAGATGATCCGCGAGCACCGGATGGTTACCTATCGGATCGTCGCGGACGACCGGCCGGGCGTGCTCGCCTCCATCACCGGGGTCATCGGGGCGCTCGGGGGCAACATCATCGACGTGGTGCACAACCGCCTGGCGCTCGACGTGCCCGCCAAGGGCGCCGAGTACGACATCATGATCGAGACGCGTGACGACGATCATGCCGAAGAGATCGCCACAGGTTTGAGAGGTAAGGGTTATGCGGTCCGGATGGGCTAGAATGGGCGTCGTTGCTTTCGCCGCGTTGCTGATCGCCGGATGCGGTCAGTTGTACGGCGCGCCTGCGGAGGAAGCCGCCGCGCCCGCCGCAACCTCGGCCCCCACGGCGGCCGACGGCCGCGCCTTCCTCGAACGCAACGCCAGGGCCGACGGCGTCGTCACCCTGCCTTCGGGACTGCAATACAAGGTGGAACGATCAGGCCCGCCCGACGGGCCGAACCCGACGATGGGTGACGAGGTCAAGGTCCACTACGAGGGGACGCTGGTCGACGGGACGGTGTTCGACAGCTCCTACCAGGCGGGCCAACCGGCGGTCTTCACCGTGGGGCAACTGGTGAAGGGCTTCGATGAAGCGCTGATGCGGATGCGGCCCGGCGACGTCTGGTACATCTACATGCCGCCCGAGCTGGGCTACGGAGACCGGAACGCGGGGCCGATCCCGCCAGGCAGCGTCCTGGTGTTCAAGCTCGAAATGCTCGGCGTGCTGCCGCGCAGTACGGGCGCGATGGGATGAGCCCGCTCCGCTGATCAGGCCGGAATGGCCGCCGTCGATCTGGCCGCGCGCCACTCCATGAAGACGCCGGGGTCCGTCTCCTCACCGGCCCGGGCGGCCCTGAGCTCGTCGAAGGCCTCGGCGGGAAGCAGGCGCGACAGAGCCCAGACCGCGGCTCCTCGCACCAGCGGGGCCGGGTCCGAGAGGAGGCGCGCCGCGGGAACGGCCAGCGCCGGCCTTCCGGAATTGCCGATGGCGTAGAGAACGTTGCGCAGGAACTTCGCCCGGCCGATGCGCCTGACCGCCGTGCGGGCGAACCTGTCCTTGAACGCCTGTTCGTCCAGGCTTGCCAGTTCCTCGAGGGCGGGCGCCTTCAGGTCGTCGCGAGCCTGAAGCCGCAGCTCCCCGGATGCGCGGGCGAACTTGTTCCAGGGACAGATGGCCAGGCAGTCGTCGCAGCCATAGATCCGGTTGCCGGCCTTTTCGCGAAACTCCGGCGGCCACGGCCCGTCATGCTCGATCGTCAGATAGGACAGGCACCGCCGGGCATCGAGCTGGTAAGGCGCCGGGAACGCCGCCGTCGGACAGATGTCGAGGCAGGCCCTGCATGCGCCGCAGTGGTCATCTTCCGGCAGGTCGGGCGTCAGTTCGAGCGAGGTCAGTACGGATCCCAGGAAAAGCCAGGAGCCGTGGCTTCGGCTGACCAGGTTGGTGTGCTTGCCCTGCCAGCCGAGACCCGCGCGCTGGGCCAGAGGCTTCTCCATCAGAGGCGCGGTGTCGATGAAGACCTTCACCTCCCCGCCGAACCTGGCCTTCATCCAGCCCGCGAACTGCTTCAGCCGGCCCTTGATCACGGCATGGTAGTCGTCGCCCCGGGCGTAGACCGATATCGCGCCCAGATCCTTCTCCCCCAGAAGGGGCAGAGGATCGGCTTCGGGGCCGTAGTTCACCCCGATGACCACCGCCGAACGCGCCTCGGGCCACATGGCCGTGGGGTGGACGCGCCGGTCGAGCGTCTCTTCCATCCAGGTCATGGATCCGTGGCGAGACATGGCGACGAACTCACGCAGCCGATCTCCCGCCGGCCAGGCCTCGGCCGCATCCGCGAAGCGGCAGACGTCGAAGCCGTGGGAAGCGGCTCTGTCTCGAATGGCGGGCCGGGGGTCGTTCACCGCCGTCTGATACCCCGGGGTCCGCGCTAAATCGAGGCGTGCCCAGGCTCAGAAGTCGAGGTCATCGTAATGCGCGGCGGGCGCCATTCCAGGCTGCCGGTCGGCCAGGAGCGGGCGGAAGCAGGGCCGCGACTTGAGCTTCATGTACCAGGTCTTCATCGCGGGGAACGCGGCCCACGGGGCTTCGTCGAAGTAGTCCAGCACGGAAATGTGCGCGGCGGCGGCGAAGTCGGCCAGGCTCAGCTTCCGGCCGGCCAGCCAGTCACGCTCCGCGAGAAGCGTTTCGAAGTAGGCGAAGTGACGGCGCAGGGACTCACGGCCGGCCCGCATGGCCGCCATATCCGGCGGTCCCAGCCCCAGCAGCCGCTTCTCCATCTTCTCGTGGAGCAGAAGCGCGTTCACTTCGTAATCGAACTTGCGGTCGAACCAGTGGCGCAGCCGCCGCGCCTCGGCGCGTTCCAGCGGATCCGGACTCATCAGGGCCGGAGCAGCATAGCTGTCCTGGATCCACCCCAGGATGGCGGCCGCTTCGCAAAGCACGAGCGTAGGCTGGCTCTGCTCCTCGACCACGAGGACCGGGGGCTGCCCCGACGGGTTCAGCCGATCCAGGCCCGTGTCGGCCTCCCAGTAACGAACCACCACGTCATCGAACACGATCCTCTTCTCGCCCAGGGCCAGACGCACCTGTCTCGAGGCAGGGTCCAGGGGAAAATGGTGAAGGGTGCAGTGCTGGGTCATCGAACAGAGAGCACTAGGCGGCAGGCGATTAAGGGGGCGTTTACCGTGATCGGAAAGCGCCGGTCAGCTTTCCGGCCCGGCGCTGGGGGCGTGAGCGGCCGGCGTT
This sequence comes from Pseudomonadota bacterium, assembly GCA_023432855.1. Classification (GTDB taxonomy): domain Bacteria; phylum Pseudomonadota; class Alphaproteobacteria; order Caulobacterales; family Caulobacteraceae; genus JAEZEZ01. The sequence goes on from JAEZEZ010000093.1 coordinate 50,026, forward strand.
TCGCTGAAGGCGCCGCCGTGGGGTTCGGCGCGGCCCCGGGGATCAGGATGGATGATGATGTCAGCGGCGGGAAATTCCTGGAGAATTCGGTTCTCGGCTTCCACCATGATCTTGTGAGCGCGCTCCAGCGACAGCGTCGGATCAAGGTCCATGTGCATCTGGATCATGATGTAGGGGCCCGCGATGCGGGTCCGCAGCTGATGTACGCCCTTCACCGCAGGGTCCGCCGTGGCGAGCTCGGCGATCCGTGCCCGAGCCGACGGTTCAAGCCCCTTGTCCAGCAGGTGGTCGGCGGCGGACCGAAGCACCCCGAAGGCGCCCCCCAGCAGCCAGATGCACACAAACAGCCCCGCCAGGGCGTCAAGCACCGGCAGCCCCAGCCAGGCGGCTCCCGCGACGCCCACCAGCGCCGCAGCGTTTGAGGCAAGGTCGGCGAAGTAGTGCATGCGGTCCCCGGCGACGGCGACCGATCCGGTCTGCTTGAGCGCGCGTGTCTGGGCGGCGACGAGCAGGCCGGTAAGGCCGATCGAGGCCGCCATTACGGCGACGGCCCAGCCCCCCGCCTGGATCGGCGCCGGGTCCAGCAGACGGATCATCGCCTCGCGACCGACCAGGGCGGCCGAAGCGAAGACCAGCGCCGCCTGTACGAGGCTGGCGACCGCCTCGGCCTTCCCGTGACCGAAGCGATGTTCGGCGTCCGGGGGCACGGCAGCGTAGCGGACGGCCCAGAAGGTGATCAGCGAGGCGATGAGGTCGAGGCTGGAATCGGCGAGCGACGAAAGCACCGCCACCGATCCACTCGCCAGAAAGGCGCCGCCCTTCAGAAGAATTAGGATAGCCGCGACGCCCACCGACCACGCGGTGATCCGGCGCGTGATCGCGACCGACGCCGTAGCGCTGGTGGTGCCGGGCTGGGCGTGCTGGGCGCTCATCTTCTGTCAATCGCGCCGACGGCGACGGATGTCCACAGCGCCACGAAAAAGCCGTCGAAGACATCAAGCGTCAATCTTGACCGCATAGCTTGTTAGTCATGAACGCGATGTCGCGCGCCTGGATTCCGCGCACCGAAGCGCTGGCCCGGCTGGGGGTGAAGCCCCAGACGCTTTACGCCTATGTGAGCAGGGGGCGGGTGTCGGCCCGTCCCGACCCCGACAATCCCCGATGCAGCCTGTACGCAGCCGAGGATATCGCCCGGCTGGCGGATCGGGCGACGCGGCTCGGTTCTCGGCCGGCCTCGACCGGAGGGGCGCATCGCGGCGAGGCGGTGATGGATACATCCATCAGCACCATCGCCCACGACCGGGCCTGGTATCGCGGCGAGGACGCGGTGGTCTTCGCCGACACAGCCACCGTGGAGCAGGCGTGCCGTCATCTGTGGGGCGCAGACGAAGATCCCTTCCACGAACTGAAGCCGCGCATCGACGTCAATTTTCCAGGCGGACCCCGGGCGCGCGGGCTGGCAAGCCTGGCCCGGCGCGCCGACGAGGACTCCGCCACCACCGGGCGCAGTGCTTCGTCCCTGCGACGCGAGGCCGCTTCGGTGATCTCGGAACTGGTCGACGCCGTTGCGGGCGGCGGGCCCCGGCTTTTCCTGCACCAGCGACTCGCCCGTGCCTGGAAGCTGGATGAAGCCGGCGCCGGACTTCTGCGCCGCGCCCTGGTCCTGTGCGCCGACCACGGCCTCGATGCGCCGACGCTGGCGGTGCGCGTCAGCGCCCAGGCCGGCGCCTCCCTCGCGGCGTGCACGCTGTCGGGATGGGCCGCCCTGTCCGGCTCAAGATCGGGGGGCGGCGGTCTGGCGCAGGCGTCCGCCTTCGTATCGGAGGCGGCGCGCGCCAGCGACGCGCGGGCGACGGCGCGACTGCGCCTCGCCCAGGGGCTCGAGCTCCCCGGTTTCGGGCATCCCGAATTCCATCAAGGCGATCCGCGCGCGGCTTCCCTGATCGCGGCCGCGCGCCTGCCGGAGGCCTTGCAGGACATCATCCGCGTTGGAGAAGGACTGACCGGCCAGGCGGCCAATCTCGACCTTGCTCTCGCCCTGGTCGCGCGTGTTCTGGATCTTCCGCGGGACGGCGCCTTCGCCCTGCTCGCCATTGGCCGCTCCATCGGCTGGCTCGGGCACGCTATGGAACAGGCGGCGCAGGGCTCGCACATCCGCGCGCGCCTGCGCTATGTGGGGCTGGAGCCGGAAGCGCCCTGAGTCGGATAAGCCGACGCCCGGCCGCATGAGAACAGCAGTATGAACGAGTGGCTGGCGGCCCTCATCCTGGGTCTGGTCGAGGGTCTGACCGAGTTCATCCCCGTCTCGTCGACAGGGCACCTGGTTCTGGCCAAGGAACTGCTCGGCCTTGATGAGCAGAAGTGGAACGCCTTCATCGTGCTCATCCAGCTGGGGGCGATCCTGGCCGTGGTGGCGCTCTACTTCCAGCGCCTGTGGTCGGTACTCATTCGGCTGCCGACCGATCCCGCGGCCCGTCGGTTCGCCATCGGGGTGCTCATCGCCTTTGCGCCTGCGGTCGCGGCCGGCCTCCTGCTGCACGGCTTCATTTCCAACGTGCTCCTGAACAGCCCGCTGATCATCTGCATCTCGCTGATCATCGGCGGGATCGGGCTCCTGCTGCTGGAAAGGTACGCCCCGGCCCCGCGCACGACGGACGCCATGAACCTGTCCTGGAAGGAGGCGCTGGGCGTCGGCCTGTTTCAGTGCCTTTCGCTGATCCCTGGCGTCTCGCGGTCGGGCGCCACCATCGCCGGCGGGTTGATGCTGGGCCTCGACAAGCGCGCGGCGGCCGAATTCTCGTTCTTTCTCGCCATCCCCACGATGATGGGGGCCTTCACCCTGGATGCGTGGGAGAACCGCCACCTGATCGACCTCGATTTCGCCGGCGTCATCGCGCTGGGCTTCGTTGTGTCCTTCGTCTCCGGGGCCTTCGTGATCAAGACCATGCTCGACTTCGTGTCGAAGCACGGCTTCGCGCCGTTCTCCTGGTGGCGGATCGTCGTCGGCGTGGCCGGCCTCGGCGCGATCTGGGCCGGCGTTCTCTAGGCCAGGGCTCCTGGCTTCAAAGGCGGGTGGACGGCTCCGCCAGTTTCGGCGCTACGTAGTAAACCCCTAGCGCGACGCCGAGTAGAAGCGGCGCGTCCGAGATGTTCGGATCCCCGCGGACGAGGATTATCGTTACCCCGGTGAAGAGTGACGCAACGCTGCCAATCATTCGATAGGCCCGCCAGTGCAGGCGAGCGAGACGGCTAACAAGCAAGCCCCACACGAATGGGAAAACGGCTGTAACCCCGTCTTCTGCTCCAAGCGGATCCCAAGTGAACACGCCTCTTGTTTGCTCAGCCTTCAGCCGGGGCCTCGGCGAACTGGCCGCCCTTGCGATAGCGCCACAGGTAGGTCGGGAGAATGGTCTCCGCCGCCGTGGCGCGCACGCCGAGATCGGACAGCCCCGCAGAGCCTTCGCCGGCGACGTTGTCACGGCGCAGCTGCACCGCCTGGTCGGAAGTCAGGATTGGCGTCATCACCAGCGCCTGCAGGTCGCCGACGGCGCCCATCATGGTTGCGGCCAGATGCGGTAGCGGCAGCAGGACGCGCGAGCGGCATGTCTCCTTGAGCATCAGCTGCATCAGCTCCTTGAAGGAGTAGACGCGAGGGCCGGCCAGCTCGAAGATCCGCCCGGCCGCGCCGGGGTCCGCGAGCGCGTTGGCTACGGCCTGGGCCACGTCGCCGACGTAAACCGGCTGGAACTTCGTCTCCCCGCCCCCGAACAGCGGAAGGAAGGGAGTCAGACCCGACAGTTGGGCGAAGCGGTTGAAGAAGCCGTCGTCGGGACCGAAGATGATCGACGGACGCAAGATCGTCGCCGCCGGGAAGGCGGCCATGACGGCGGCCTCGCCTTCGCCTTTCGTGCGCGCGTACTTCGAAGGCGCGCCGGCGTCGGCGCCGATCGCCGAGAAGTGGACGAGACGCCGGACGCCCATGGTCGCGCAGGCCTCGGCCACGTGTCTTGCGCCATCCACGTGGACGTCCTTGAAGCGGCGGCCGAAGGTCTCGTGAAGGATGCCGACGAGGTTCACGCAGGCGCTCGCGCCTTCCAGCGCAGCTTCCACGCTCCGACGGTCGGTCACGTCGGCGCGCTTGAGCTGGATCTGCCCCACGTCACCGAAAGGCTGAACCTCGTACGCCTCTTTCGGACGTCTGGCCGCCACGCGGACCCGCCAACCGCGTCGGGCGAGCGCGCGCACCACCTGGACGCCCACGAATCCCGAGCCGCCGAATACCGTCACAAGGCCTTGCATCGAGCCGTTCCGCGTCCTGAGTTTGAACCGGGGTCGGGATAGAACATGCCCGCTTTGACCGCAACGCCGCTTTGCCGCAGCGCAGCCCGTTGACCCGGTCAAGGCGGCGCCCTATGTAGCCCGGCCTTCGGCGCAAGCCGGGCCCAGGTGGCGGAATTGGTAGACGCGCTGGCTTCAGGTGCCAGTTCTCGAAAGGGAGTGAAGGTTCGAGTCCTTTCCTGGGCACCAATTCAAGACCCCGCTTCGGCGGGGTCGGACCTAAGCGGAAGCGCCGTGTCGATTCATCGACCGGCGCTTTCGTGTATTAGGGATTCCCATGACGACGTTCTTCCATGACGGCGACCTGCCGGCCGACCTCGATCTTGGCGCCACGGTCGCCGTGGATTCCGAGACCATGGGGCTGCGCTTCAGGCGCGACCCCCTCTGCGTGGTTCAACTGTCGTCGGGCGATGGCCACGCCCACGTGGTGCGCCTGAACCGGCCGGATTACGACGCGCCCAACCTCAAGCGTCTGCTGGCCGACCCCGGAGTGCTGAAGATCTTTCACTTCGGTCGTTTCGACATCGCCATGTTCGCGCTGCACCTCGGCGTGGTGACCGCGCCCGTCTACTGCACCAAGATCGCGTCCAAGCTGGCTCGCACCTACACGGACCGGCATGGTCTGAAGGACGTGACGCGCGAACTGCTCGGGGTCGAACTATCCAAGCAGCAGCAGAGCTCGGACTGGGGCTCGGGCCAGCTCAGCCCGGAGCAACTGGCCTACGCCGCCGCCGACGTGCTGCACCTTCATGCCCTGAAGGAGAAGCTGGACAGCATGCTCCTCCGCGAGGGGCGCGCGGAACTGGCGCAAGCCTGCTTCGACTTCCTGCCTGTCCGGGCTCGTCTCGACCTCGCCGGATGGGAAGACGTCGACGTCTTCGCACACGCCTGAAGAGCGCAGGGAGCCAATGCCACCCGTTCCGCCCCCGCCGCAAGACAACCGGCCCGGCCATTCCGCCGACGCCGATCGCGTCCACGCGGCGGCGACGCAGTGGCGGCGGAGATCGCGGCTTATCCACTTCTTCCGCCGGGCCCTGCCCGCGGCCATCGTCGTCGTGGCGGCGACCCTGCTCATCTGGGTGGTGGGGAAGTCGATCTGGTCCGGCATGACCGGGCTCAATGCCGACGCGGCCGAGATCCGCGTGACCAACGCCCGTTTCTATGGCCAGGACGACCGCGGCCGGTCGTTCGTCATCGGGGCGAAGGAAGCCGTGCGCGAGGGTGCGGCCAGCGAGATCGTCACGCTGCTGGGACCTTCGCTGCGCCTGAACAACGCGTCCAACAAGCCTACGGTCGCGACCGCTACGCGCGGCGCCTACGACCAGCGCAGCCAGAAGGTCCAGCTGAGCGGCGGGGTGCGGGTGGAAGACGTCGGTTCGGGCTATCGTTTCCAGACCGAGCGGACGACGATCGACACCGAGGCGGGGATCATCACCGGCGATTCGCCTGTGAAGGGGGCCGGCCCCCTTGGACAGATCAGCGCTTCGTCCTATGCCATTACCGACGAAGGGACGCGCATGACGTTCAAGGGTAACGTGCGGGCGCGGATCAACACGGGGACGAAGCAATGAAGCGCTGGGCGGGGGCGATGTTCGTGGCGGCGCTGTGCGTCGCAACCGGGGGCGCCCAGGCGCAGATCGCGCCGGGCGGAGGCCCGATCGACATCGCCGCCGACTCCCTGGCCGTGGACGAACAGGCGCGCACCCAGACCTGGACGGGCAAGGTGGAAGCGCTGCAGAACCAGAACCGGCTGCGCGCCGACCGTCTCGTGATCCATCACGGAAGAAGCGGCGGCGGCGGGCAGCGCAGCGGGGCGGCTCCTGCCACGGCCATGGGCGATATCGAGAGCATGGAGGCGATCGGAAACGTCTATTTCGTCTCCCCGACCCAGGTCGTGCGCGGCGACCGCGCCGTCTACACCCAGGCCAGCGATACCCTCGTCGTCACCGGCGACGTCATCCTGACCCAGGGAGAGAACGTGTTGAAGGGCAGTCGCCTGGTGGTTCAGGTAGGCGCCGGACGCGCCACCATGGACGAGGGCTCCGGAAGCCGCGTGCGCGGGGTCTTCTACCCCGAGAAGAAGGGCGGCTGACGCCGCTGGCGTCACCGGAGTGTCGGGCGCGTGCTGAGCAAGAACGAGAGCGTTTCCGCCGCGGCCCCTGAAGTGCGCGACGACCTTCCCGAGGGGCTCTACGTCGACGCGGTGGGCAAGTCGTTTCGCGACCGCCCGGTGGTGAAGGACGTGAGCCTGCGCCTTGGCCGGGGGGAAGTAGCCGGCCTTCTCGGGCCGAACGGCGCGGGCAAGACCACCTGCTTCTACATGATCACCGGCCTGATCCAGCCGGACTACGGCCGCATCTACCTGGACGGCGAGGATGTCACGGCGCAGCCGATGTATCAGCGCGCACGCCTGGGCGTCGGCTACCTGCCACAGGAAGCCTCGGTCTTCCGCGGGATGTCGGTCGAAGAGAACGTGTTGGCCGTCGTCGAGCTGCGCGAACCGGATCCGGCCAGGGCCCGAGCCGAGACCACCCGTCTGCTCGAGGAACTGCGCATCGAGCACCTGCGAACCGCCCGCGCCGTCGCGCTTTCCGGCGGGGAGCGGCGACGCGTGGAGATCGCCCGCGCCCTGGCCAGCGAACCGGCCTTCATGCTGCTCGACGAACCGTTCGCCGGCATCGACCCCCTGGCCATTGCTGATATTCGCGAAGTGATCGGCTACCTGAAGGGACAGGGGATCGGCGTCCTGATCACCGACCACAACGTGCGCGAGACGCTCGACATCATCGACCGGGCGTCCATCATCCACGCCGGCGAGGTGCTGTTCGAGGGCGAGCCCGAGGCGATCCTGGCGGATCCGGAGGTGCGCCGGGTCTACCTCGGCGAGCGCTTCAGGTAGCCGCGGCGGCTTCGCCGTCGAACGTCATGCCGAAGTAGGCGATCTCCCGCGCATACCGGTCGCGCACGATCTCCGCGGTCTCGGCCGTGTACAGCTCCCGATAGTCGCGCTTCTTCTCGGGACGGTACGCCCCCTTGGCTCGCGGCAGGGTGAGGGTTCCGTCGTGGCCGACGCGCTGCAGGAACGCGGTGAAGTCCTCGTCCAGCCGCTCGTAGCGCATCACGACGTCCGCCACGCAACGGTCGCCGATGGCGTAGATCTCCCACGTCTTGCGCTCGGGCCGGCTCAGGCGCCGCCGGACGAACTCGTCGAACGACGGCGGCCGGTCCATTCCCCGCGTGTGCCAGAAGTAGAGGGACACTTCCCGGTCCCATGGGTTCCGCACGATCGTGGCCTTGAGATACCGGTCGAACACGTCGGGACCGACGGCGCGCCGGACCTGTTTCGCGTTCATGTGCTCGCTGAACACGGCCCCGGCCCTGCGGTCCGAGACGCCGACCAGCCGCGCGGGGCCCGACCACCAGGGCCGGCGCCCGGCCGCGATTTCGCAGTTCTGCGGTCCGCGGCCCGTGCGTAGAGCCTCGTCCTCCGCCGGCAGCGGCGTGATCACATCTTCCGGCCCGCAGATCTCGGACAGGGCGAGCTCGACGCTGGAACCCCCGGTCTTCTGGGTCTTCAGGAAGATGAAGCGGCGCGCGTGGGAGACGATCACCCCGCAGCACTAGTGCCGGGGCCGGACGCGGGCAAGCTCAGACAAGGCGACGTACCCGGCGTTCGCCCCCTGTTAACCACCTGCGGCCAACCTGCACGCAAGAAACAGGCCACGGGGGCAGACGGCGTGACGCTCGGCGTAAGACTGGAACTTCGGCAGGGCCAGGGCCTGGTCATCACGCCGCAGCTGCAGCAGGCCATCAAGCTGCTGCAGCTGTCGAACCTCGAGATCGAGGCCTACGTCGAGGCTGAACTCGAGCGCAATCCCCTCCTGCAACGCGACGAAAGCGACAACGAGACCCAGGCCGAGCCCGTCGAGAACGCGCCGGAAGGCCGGGAGCTGGAACTCAGCGGCGACGACGCCGGGAGCGCGCGCGAGGCCGTGGACGCGCGGGAGGACGATCTCTACGGCGACGCCTCGCCTGCCGACCGCGCCGCCGACGCCGCCTCGGACGGCGCCGAGGCGGGCGGCGCCATCGACTGGAGCCGGGCAGGCAAAGGCGGATCCCTCGAGGCGGACGGCGACATCTTCGAGCGGCTCTCGTCGCGGGAGAAGACGCTGACGGAGCACCTGACGGAGCAGGCCGCCATGGCCGGCTTCACCACCGCCGATCACGCCATTGCGCTGTCGCTGATCGACGGCGTCGACGAGGGGGGATACCTGCGCGTTTCGTGCGAGGAGATCGCCGAGCGCATGGGCTGTCCGCCGGAGCGCGTGGAAGGCGTGCTTTCGCGCTGCCAGGGGTTCGAGCCGACAGGCGTGATGGCCCGCAGCGTCCCGGAATGCCTGGCGCTGCAGCTGAAGGAGCGCAATCGCTACGATCCCGCGATGGCCGCCCTGCTCGACCGGCTCGACCTGCTCGCGCGGCGCGACCTCGCGGCCCTGCGCAAGGCTTGCGGCGTGGACGAGGAAGACCTGCGCGAGATGATCGCCGAGCTGCGCGCGCTGACGCCGCGCCCGGGCGCGGCCTTCGGCGCCGAAGCCGTGCAGGCCATCGCCCCCGACGTCTTCGTTCGCGATGACCCGGCCGGGGGCTGGCGCATCGACCTGAACGCAGACACCCTTCCCAAGCTGCTGATCGACCAGCGCTATCACGCCAGGGTCGCGTCCGCGGCTCGCAGCGAGACGGAGAAGGCTTTCGTTTCCGAGTGCCTGGCCTCCGCCAACTGGCTGGTGAAGAGTCTCGACCAGCGCGCGCGGACCATCCTGAAAGTGGCCTCGGAGATCGTGCGCCAGCAGGACGCCTTCCTGGTGTTCGGGGTGGAGCACCTCCGGCCGCTCAACCTCAAGACCGTCGCCGACGCCATCGGCATGCACGAGTCGACGGTCAGCCGGGTGACGTCCAACAAGTACCTGATGACCCCGCGCGGCATGTTCGAGCTGAAGTTCTTCTTCACCTCCGCCATCGCCGCCACGGACGGGGGCGCGGCCCACTCCGCCGAGAGCGTCCGCCACAAGATCAAACAGCTGATCGAAGCCGAGGCGCGCGACGCCGACGTGCTTTCGGACGACCGCATCGTGGAAATCCTGAAGGAAGCGGGCGTCGACATCGCCCGCCGCACCGTGGCGAAATACCGGGAGGCGCTGCGCATACCCTCCTCGGTCGAGCGGCGACGTCTCCTCAAGGCCGGCTGACGGCCCCGCCGGACCCGGCGCGCCGTACGCGCCGGTCGTTGACGAGCCCGTGATTTCGCCGGTGGATTCTTGACACCTTTCGCCGGGCGGCGCGTTCTAGGGGCATGCAAGTCCAAGTCAGCGGCAAGCACGTGGATGTGGGCGACGCGTTACGCTCGCGCATCATCGGCGAACTCTCCCAGGGCATCGAGAAGTACTTCGATCGCGGCGGCATCACCGCCGAGGTGGTGGTCTCACGCGAAGGCCGGGATTTCAGGGTGGACGCGGTCGTCAAACTGGCCTCAGGCCAGCAGATCGTCAGCCACAGCAACGGCGCCGACGCCCATGCGGCCTTCGACGGCGCCCTCGACAAGGTGGAGAAGCGGGTAAGGCGCTACAAGCGCCGGCTCAAGGATCACCACATCAACACCGGCGCCGGCCGCGAGGCCGAGATCGTCCCGATGACAATTCTCCGCTCTCCGGAGGCGGTCGAGGACGAGGACTTCGGCGAGGCCGGCCGCCCCGACGAAGCCCCGCCGACGGCCATGGTGATCGCGGAAACCGAGAGGCCGGTGCGCACCATGACGGTCGGCATGGCGGTGCTCGAACTGGATCTCACGGATTATCCTGTGGTCCTTTTCAAGAACGCGGCCCACGGCGGAATTTCGGTGGTATACCGCCGCCCCGATGGCAACATCGGCTGGATCGATCCTCAACGGACACGTTCAGCCAATGGTCACGGTTCGGACGCATAGTTGAGCGAGAACGCCGTCGCCGTTCGATCCGCGCCGCGGGTCGAACGGCGGGCGTACGCCATTCCGGGGGCAGTATGGAAACTGGCGATTTGTTGCAGCGGGAAGCGGTCGCCACCCGCATCGGCGCCAGCTCAAAACGGGCCGCCCTCGCGGCGGTCGCCGAGATCGCCGCCCGGCGCCTCAAGCAGCCCACCCCGAAGATCCTCAACGGCCTGATCGAGCGTGAGCGTCACGGCTCGACCGGTATCGGCCAGGGCGTCGCGGTCCCGCACGCCCATGTCGAAGGGCTGGACCGGCCCGTGGGGGTGTTTGTGAAACTGGAGACCCCGGTCAATTTCGACGCGGTCGACGAACGCCCCGTCGACCTGATCTTCGCGCTGTTTGCGCCTAAGGACGCAGGCGTCGATCACCTCCGCGCTCTCGCGCGGGTCTCGCGGCTGCTTCGTCAGGGAGAGCTTCGCGAACAGCTTCGGCAGGCGCGCACGCCGGATGCGATGTACGCATTGCTCGTCCGGGAACCGGAGTCGAACGCGGCCTGAGCCGCGTCTCAGTGTACGGAGACGGGCACCAGTTCGTGGGCTGCGGCCGCGGCGAAGGCCGATTTCTTGTCGATGAGCACCGCGAGGCGCTCGCCGTCCGCGCTGTGGACGGCGTACAGGATCTGATCCGGGTCGAGAGGGATCCCCTCCACGGCCTCGACCGTCGCGCCCGCCAGGACTTCCTTGGCCTTGATTTCTCGCACGTACACGAGGTCGGGAGCGCCCAGGGCCTTGAAGTCTTCTCGTGTCAAAAGCGGCGTCATTCGACCACCTCCTGAATTACCAACGCCCGATTCCGGCGACGGTTCACCCGTCCGTCCTGATCGGGATACGCTTGACCGCCTGAGCTGCTTCCGGCCGCTCGAGTTCGATATGCAGCAGCCCGTGATCGAGAGCCGCTGACTTCACCTCGAGGCCGTCGGCCAGAACGAAGGCCCTGGTGAACCCCCGCGCCGCGATCCCGCGATGAAGGTAGGTCCGCTCTTCCGAAGTGCGTTCGCCGGCGATCACCAACTGCCGCCCTTCGAGGTGAATGGAGAGCTGATCGGCGGTAAACCCTGCCACCGCGAGGGTGATCCGCACGCGGTTTTCGCCGATATCCTCGACGTTGTACGGCGGATAGCTCTCGGCCGCGGCCTTGGCCGCGCGCTCGATCATTGCGCGGGTGTGATCGAAGCCCAGCAGGAAGGGGCTGTCGAAAAGCACGCTTCGGTTCATGGCCAAGCCCTCGTAAAGCGACTTGCAGGACCCGGATCCCGGCCCGCCCATTGGCGGCGCGGACCGTCCGGGCCCACCGCTTATTTGTGAACGAGGATAAGCTGGTTCAAGCGCTCATCGGCCGGCGCCGGCGGACGCGCCGGCAAGTGTCCGGTCCGGGGCTTTTCGGTCCGCCGGTTCGAGGATCCGCGCAAGACGTTCACGCACCCTCGACAACCGGTCTGCATCCCGGACCTTTTCACCGCTGGTTTCATCCCGGACGTAGAAGGCGTCTACGGCGCGGGTCCCGTAGCTGTCGATATGGGCGGACTGGATAGACAGGCCTTCTTCGGCCAGCGCCAGCGCGAGATCGGCGAGCAGGCCGGGGCGGTCACGGCCGGATACCTCGATGATGGTGGCGGCCGCAGTCGCCTCGTTGTCGACGCTCACCCGCGGCGTGATCTCGAAGGACGCAGCTCGCCGGGACACCCGCGCGTCCGGCGGCCGGCGCAGGGCGGGCTCGCCTCGCGCAGCCGCTTCGAGGGCTCGACGCGCTTTCTCGAGGTCCTCGGCGTGCCGTGCGCCAAACGGCTCGCCTGCGGCATCCTGGACATAGAAGACATCCAGGGCCTGACCGCCGGCGGAGGTGAACACGCGCGCGCCGACGACATCGGCCCCGCTGGCCGCCAGGGCGGCCGCCATGTCGGCGAACAGCTTCGGTCTGTCCGCCGCCGCGACGGTCAGTTCCGCTGCGTTGCGGTCCGGCCGCAGCCGCGCTTCCGCCGCCGCCTTCCCGGCCGCCATCCGGCCGGCGAGGGCGGCGTGCCGCACCTGGTCTTCCGTCCCGAAAGCCGTGAAGTAGGCGTCTTCCATGGCCTCGGCCCAGCTCTCGGCGACGGGGCTGGCTCCGGCGAGCCTCTCCCGGGCCGATCGCGCCTCGGACTCGAGCTGGCTGCGGAACGCCGACGCGGCGTCCGAGCCGCGCCCCCCACGGAAGGCTGCTTCGGTCGCCGCGAACAGCTCGCGCATGAGCTGCCCCTTCCAGCCGTTCCAGACTCCGGGCCCCACCGCCCTGATGTCGGCCACCGTCAGCACCAGCAGCAGGCGCAGCCGTTCCGGATCGCCCACGATCCGGGCGAAGCTGGCGACCGTGTCCGGATCGGAAATGTCCCGCTTCTGGGCGTAATCGCTGAAGACGAGGTGGTGGCGCACGAGCCAGGCCACCTGCTCGGCCTTTGCGCGGGGCAGCCCGAGCCTTTCACACGCCCTCCGCGCGGCGATCGAACCATCGTCCTCCTGGCCGCGCGTCCCGCCCTTGCCGGTGTCATGCAGCAGCATGGCGAGGAACAGGGCTTCCCGGTCGGCGATGGTCGGCATCACGGCCGAGGACAGCGGGTGCTCGTCAGAAAGCGCGCCCTGCTGGATGTCGTTGAGGATTCCTACCGCCCGGAGCGTGTGCTCATCGACGGTGTAGTGATGGTACATGTTGAGCTGCGTCTGGCCCACCACACGCCCGAATTCCGGCAGGAACCGCCCGAGCAGCCCGGTCTCGTTCATCAGCGTCAGGATCCGGTAGGGCTGGCGGCCATGCGCGAGGACGTCGAGGAATGCGCGGGTCGCCTCGGGGTCACGGCGCAGTCGCGGCGTAACCAGCGCAAGCCGCCGGGTCACCGCGGTGAAGGCGTCGGGGTGCAGGTCCAGACCATGGCGGTCGGCTGTCCGGAACAGCCTCAGGAGGTTGGCGGGGTCGCGGTCGAACAGGCCGGGATCGTCGATCCCCAACCGTCCTCCCTCGGCGAAGAAGCCTTCCACGTCCAGTTTCCTGCGACGGGGACGACGCCCCGGAATCCATCGTGTCAGGCCCCGGGGGGCCTTGACGTGGTCAGCCTCCAGCTTGGCGCAGAAGGCCCGGGTGAGCCCGCCGACATCCTTGGCCGTCAGGAAGTAGCGCCGCATGAAGCGTTCAACGGCCGCCTCCCCCGCCGTGTCCCGATATCCCATGCGGCTGGCGACTTCGGCCTGCACGTCGAAGGTCAGCCTCTCCTCGGCCCGGCCGACCGTGAGATGCAGCCAGATACGCACCGACCAGAGGAAGTCGAAGGCCTGCTCGACCCCGCGCTGCTCCTTCGCCGTCAGCATCCCGGCCAGCGCACGCTGGCCCAGGACGCTCTCGGGCGCCAGCGACCGCGCGATCCAGAAGAGGGTGTTCAGGTCACGAAGACCGCCCTTCCCGTCCTTTACGTTCGGCTCCACGCGGTAGCGCGAGGCGCCCGACTTCTCATGACGGACGTCGCGCTCCGCGAGCTTGGCGGCGATGAACGAGCGGGGATCGGCGCGACGCACGTCCCTGCGGAAACGCTGGAGAAAGGCGTCGGCCAGCGCCAGGTCGCCCGCGACCGGCCGCGCCTCGAGCAGCGTCGTGCGGACGGTCATGTCCCGGCGCGCCAGCCCTATGGATTCGTCCAGGGTGCGGGAAGACCAGCCTACCTTGAGACCAAGGTCCCACAGGACGTAGAGCATGAACTCGGTGACGATCTCCGCTCTCGCCGTGCGCTTGGAGGGACGCAGGAACAGCAGGTCGAGATCCGAGAAGGGCGCAAGCACGCCGCGGCCGTAGCCGCCGACCGCCAGGACGGCGAGCCGCTCGCGCTCGGTGGGCCCGGACGGCCCTGCAATCTCCTCGTTGGCGTATAGCCACAGGGCTTCGACCACCGCGTCTGCGGCCTCGGCGTAGAGCCGAGCCACCTCCACGCCTCCGGCGCTGGCTTCCAGCCTGGAGCGGGCCCGGGCCCGCCCGGCCTGGAACGCCTCGCGCAGGACGTCGACGACGATCGCCCGGCGCGCCAGGTCATCCGCCGCGCCCTCGGCGCGCGTGCGGAGGCGGTCAACAAGAGCGGGCGACGTCGACATGGGCCATATCTAATGCCGCGCGAGCGTTTTCCTCACCCCCTGAAACGGGGTTGCCGGCGCCCCCGGGGAAATGCGCGCCGGGGCGGGACCGCTAGGGCAGGAGGCTCTTCAACCGATAGAGCGCCTCGAGGGCTTCCCTGGGCGTCAGATCATCGGGATCCAGCTCCGCCAGCGCGCGGTCGGCGGGTGAAGGCTCGACCACCATGGGCTGCGGTGCGGCGACAGCGAACAACGGAAGCTCGTCAAGGCGGGCGGGCGCGGCCCTCTCGCTTTCGAGCCGCTCCAGGACTTCGCGCGCGCGCGCCACCACGGGCGCGGGAACGCCAGCCAGCTTCGCCACCTGCACGCCGTAGCTGCGGTCCGCGGCGCCTGGCGCGGCCTCGTGCAGGAAGACCAGCTCGCCATTCCACTCGCGCGCCCGCATGGACAGGTTGCAGACGTGGTCCAGGCGCTCTTCGAGCTTCGCCAGCTCGTGATAGTGGGTGGCGAACAGGGTCCGGGTCCGGTTCGCGTCGTGCAGGGCCTCAGCGCAAGCCCAGGCGATGGCGAGGCCGTCATAGGTCGCGGTGCCGCGCCCGATCTCATCCAGCACCACCATCGAGCGTTCGGTCGCCTGCACGAGGATGGCGGCGGTTTCGACCATTTCCATCATGAAGGTCGATCGGCCGCGGGCCAGGTCGTCGCCGGCGCCGACGCGGCTGAACAGGCGGTCGACCACGCCGAGCTTCATGGATCGGGCCGGCACGAAACACCCGGCCTGGGCCAGCACGGCGAGCAGCGCGTTCTGGCGCAGGAACGTCGACTTGCCCGCCATGTTCGGGCCGGTGACGATCGCGAGCCGCGCACAGCTTTCGCCGGAAGCGTCCAGGCTGCAGTCATTCGGCGTGAAGGCCTGTCCCTCGCGCTTCACGGCCGCTTCGACGACCGGGTGGCGTCCCCCCTCGACGCAGAAGACGGTCGATCGGTCGACCACGGGCCGGGCGCAGCCGCCTTCTTCCGCCCACTCGGCCAGGGCGGCGGCCACATCGATCACCGCCAGGGCGTCGGCGGCGGCCTGTATCTCGGGCGCCAGGTCGGCCGCGCGCGCGCGCAGGAGCTCGAAGGTTTCGATCTCCATGGCCAGCGCCCGCTCTCCGGCCTGGGCGATCCGGGCGTCGAGGTCCGCCAGTTCGACCGTGGTGAACCGGGTCTGGTTGGCCAGGGTCTGCCGGTGGATGAAGGTCGCGTTCAGCGGAGGCTTCATCAGCGGCTCGGCGTGCCGGGCAGTGGTCTCGAGGAAATAGCCCAGAACGGCGTTGTGCTTGACCTTCAGCGGCGCGCCGCTCTCGGCCTGGAGCCTGGACTCCAGGGCCGCGATGATGCGGCGGCTATCGTCACGCAGGGCGCGGGCCTCGTCGAGTTCGGGGCGGAACCCGGAAGCCACGAACCCCCCGTCCCTTGCGTTCAGCGGAAGGTTCTCGCCCAGCCCGGCGTGAAGCTCCTCCAGCAGCGCCGCCAGGTCCTTGCGCGGAGTCAGGGAGACCAGGGCCTGACTCAGTCCCAGCGGCGGTCCCGCGAGCGGCTCCCTGGCCGCGCTGAACAGCTCCACCAGCTCCAGCCCCGTGGCCAGGGCGGTCCGCAAGGCGCCGAGATCGCGCGGCCCCCCGCGGCCGAGGGCCAGACGCGAGAGGGCGCGGGCCATGTCGCCGGCGCCTTTCAACCGCTCGCGGACGTCGCGTCTCAGGCTTCGCCGCTCGAGCAGCCAGGCGATCGCATCAAGGCGCTGGTCGATGGCGTCGGCATCCAGCAGCGGCCTGGAGAGCCGCGACGCCAGTTCCCGCGCCCCGCCGGCCGTAACGGTCCGATCGATGCAGGCGAGCAGCGATCCTTCGCGGCCGCCCGACTGGGCCCGCTCGATCTCCAGGCTCGACCGGGTGGCGGGGTCGATGGCCATGAACTCCGCTTCGCCGGCGCGGCGCGGCGGCTTCAGCGCCGGCCGTTTTCCCGGCTGTGTCGTTTCGACGTAGGCCGCGATCAGGCCGAGCGCCGAAAGCTCCGCAGGCGCGAACTCGCCGAAACCATCGAGCGTGTCGACGCCGTAGAGTCGCCGGATACGCGCCTCGGCCGCCGAAGGCTCCGCGAGGGCGGCGGCCATGGGCTGGACGGCGCCGCCGGCGGTCTTGAGGGCGGCGGCGACGAGTTCGTCGGCGAACAGCCTGTCGGCGGCGAGGGTCTCGGACGGGCGCAGGGCGGACAGGGCGGCGGCCAGGTCTTCGCGGCCGATCAGCAGGCTCTCGACCTCCCCGGTGGAAAGCTCGACCGAGGCGATGGCGGCGCGGCCCTGGCGGACGGTCACGGCCGCCAGCCGGTTGGAGCCCCGCGCGTCGAGCAGGCCGTCGTCGGTGATCGTGCCGGGAGTCACGACGCGGACGACCTCGCGGCGGACCACCGCCTTGGAGCCGCGCTTGCGCGCCTCGGCGGGGTCTTCCATCTGCTCGCAGACCGCGACCTTCACCCCCTGGCGCACCAGTTTGGCGATATAGGCTTCCGCCGCGTGCACCGGGACGCCGGCCATCGGAATGTCGCCGCCCGCGTGCTTGCCACGCTTGGTCAGGGCGACCCCGAGCAGGTCCGCCGCCCGCACGGCGTCCTCGAAGAACAGCTCGTAGAAATCCCCCATGCGGAAGAACAGCAGGGCGTCCGGCTGGCTCTGCTTGGCCGCGAAGAACTGCGCCATCACCGGCGTCGCGTCCGGCGGGACGGCCGGTGCGGTCGCTGCTGGGGCGGCGGGTGCGTTCATGGGGCTTCGGGATTCGGCGGAATAGCGGGTCCGCGAGTTTCGCCCGCCCGCACCGGGCGCTCAACCCGCCTGCGGAATTGTCCACAGGAGCGCCCACGGCTTTGAGGTCGCATCGGCGGCGCCCGCCCGGCCAATCGCGTCGGTTGTTCCGGCCAACCGCCGGGGCTAAAGCTTGCCTCTCTCCCCACCCCCGGCGCCCGGATTCCCTGATGGACGAAGACCGCAAGACCTTTACCGACGAAGAGGCGCTCAACTTTCACCGCAAGCCCACGCCGGGGAAGATCGCGGTCGTTCCCACCAAGCCGATGGCGACCCAGCGCGACCTGTCGCTGGCCTACTCACCGGGCGTCGCTGTTCCGGTGCTGGCCATCGCCGAGGATCCCGACCTCGCCTACGAGTACACGTCCAAGGGCAACCTGGTGGCCGTCATCTCCAACGGCACGGCCATCCTCGGCCTCGGGAATCTGGGGGGCCTGGCTTCCAAACCGGTGATGGAAGGCAAGGCGGTGCTGTTCAAGCGCTTCGCCGACGTTGATTCCATCGACCTTGAGGTGGCGACCGAAGACGCAGACGCCTTCATCAACGCGGTCAAGCTGCTGGAACCCTCCTTCGGCGGCATCAACCTGGAAGACATCAAGGCGCCTGAGTGCTTCATCATTGAAAGCCGTCTCAAGGAGCTGATGAACATTCCGGTGTTCCATGACGATCAGCACGGCACCGCCATCATCTCCGCCGCTGGCCTCATCAACGCGCTTGAAGTCACCGGCAAGGACATCAAGTCCATCAAGATGGTGGTCAATGGCGCTGGCGCTGCGGCCATTGCCTGCACCGAACTCGCCAAGGCGCTGGGCGTGCCGCACAACAACGTCATCATGTGCGACAGCAAGGGCGTGATCTATCAGGGCCGCACCGAGGGCATGAACCAGTGGAAGTCCGCGCACGCGGTGAAAACCTCGGCGCGTTCGCTCGCCGACGCCATGAAGGGCGCGGACGTGTTCTTCGGCCTGTCGGCCAAGGGCGCCGTCACCAAGGAGATGGTGAAGTCGATGGCCGACCAGCCCATCAT
>JAEZEZ010000122.1 GCA_023432855.1 Pseudomonadota bacterium
AAGCTGTTGCCGGAGAACTCCAGCTCCGTCTCCTGCTGCACGAAGCCCATGGTGAAGCCGTACAGGAAGTTGCCGGAGAGGTTGTCCACCCCGAACTGGAAGCCGCGCCAGTCGCTGTCGTGGCCCATGTTCTCGACGAAAGTGAAGCCGCCGATGTCGAAGGCCTGGACGCTGTCGAAGCCCTCGTCACCGCCGTGAGCCTGCATCCACAGCTCCCAGCCATCGACGCGGCCGTAGCCGTCGCCGGGGCCGGCGCTCATGGAGCCGCCCGCGCCGGAGGCGTCGCGGATCTCCTGCCAGCGGGCCGTCACCGCATCAGCCGACCGGCGCCAGAACTCGGAGGACGCCTCGGCGGCCACCAGCAGTTCGAAGGCTTCGTTGTCGGGCAGGCCGATGATCAGCCAGTCGTCGTTCACCGCATCGAACACGAGCTCGTACTCGACGAAGCCCTTGTCGAAGTTGTCCATGACGAACTCGGTGCCGGCTTCACCCGCGTTGGCCGAGTCGACCACCAGGATGCCGCCGAAGTTCAGCGCGCCGGGCGAAGCCGCCAGGGCGTCGTTCGGGACGATCTCGGTGACGCCGGAGGCGCCGCCGATGAACAGCACGTCGGCGATCGAGCCCGGGCCGCCGAATTCGACGTCCAGGTGCAGCTCCGAACCGGCGCCGCCGAAGAAGGCGGTGCCGTTCATGTACAGGTAGTCGCCGGCCTGGTCGTCGACACCCGACACGACGCCGTAGTTGTCGAAGTACTCGAGGCTGGAGAAGACCGTGTTGCTCGGGGCGCCGGTGTTGCGGCCGAAGCCGACTTCACCGGTGTTCACGACCAGGTCGCCCGCGCCGCCGCCGAAGTACGACGTGCCGTAGGTCTCCCAGGTGCCCGAGTTGTACATGTAGTCGGCGTAGGTGGTGAGATCGACCCAGCCGTAGATGACGCCAGCGTTGTTGATGTCGGCGGCGCCGCCATCCACGTCGATGGCCCGGCCGTCGCCGCCGCCGATGACACCGGCGTTGTAGATGAACGTGCCGTCCACGGACGTCGACTGGATGCCCCAGTCGTAGCCGTACACCGACCCGCTATCGACTTCGATCTCGACCTGGCCGGTGGCCGTCGCCGAGATACCGATGCCGTCGTAGGAGTAGACGTCGCCGACGGTGCGGATGCTGATGTCGTTCGGGCCGGCGCCGAAGCCGCCGGTGACAGCCACGATGGCGTCGGAGTCGAGGCCGGAGGCCGAGACGTCGCCAGCGTAGATGTTCACGTACCCGGCCGCGGCGTAGGCGTAGATGCCGTCGGACTGGTAGCCGGAGGTCGACACTTCATCGGCCGAGATGTTCACGTTCCCGCCGTAGCTCGTGAACAGGTACACGTCGTAGTAGTACCCGGTCGCGGCCACGATGCCGCCGGCGTAGTCGCCGGTCGTCGTGACGGAACCCGCATCGATGTAGATGTTGCCGCCGATGTTGCCGGCCACGATGCCCGTGGCGAAGTCGCCCGAGGTCGAGACCGAGTCAACGGACACGTCCACGTTGCCGGTGTGCCAGAGGTACTGGCCGGAGTCGTAGGACATGTAGGCGTAGGCCGCGACGCCCACCGAGCCGTAGCCCGTGGTCGTCACCGAACCGGCGTCGACGTAGGTGTTGCCGCCGTCCGCCAGGGCGTAGATGCCGAAGGCGTTGTCGCCCGAGGTGGAGACGCTGTCGACCACCACGTTCACGTCACCCAGCAGCTCCGACGCCGAGTAGGAGTCGTAGTAGCTCTGGGTGGCCGCCACGATGCCGTCGGCGCCGTCGCCCGAGGTCGTCACCGAGCCGGCGTCGACGAAGACGTTGCCGCCCGAGCTGACCGCCTGGATGCCATCGGCGTAGTCGCCGGTGGTGGTGACGGTGTTCACGGTGACGGAGGTGTCGCCGTAGTAGGTCGGGTTGCCGTAGGAGTCGTAGTAGGCGGCGCTGACCGCGATGATGCCCGTGGCGCCGTAGCCGGCCGTGGTGACCGTGTCGGCGATCACGGTGACGTCGCCGCCGAAGACCGAGGCGTCGATGCCCACCGCGTAGTTGTACTGAACGGTGTAGTACGGGCCGTCGTAGTACAGGTTGGCGTCGCCCGAGGTCACGACGTCGTCGACGTTCACGTACACCGAGCCGAAGCCCGAGGCGATGATGCCGCTGGCGCCGTCGCCGGAGACGGTCACGTCACCGCCCACGACCGAAACCGAGCCGCCGGCGCTGTCGGCCACGATGCCGTGGCTGGGCGTGCCGTAGTAGTAGAAGTAGCCGCCCGCGTACGGGACGGTGAAGGCGTAGTAGGCGTCGCCCGAGGTCGTGACCGAGCCGAAGGTGACGTCCACGTCGCCGGTGCCAAGGCCGCCGCCGCTCAGCGAGTAGGCGTTGATGCCGATGGCGCTGGCGCCTTCGGTGCTGACCGTGTCGGCCGTCACCGAGACATCGTAGTAGCTGCCGGCGCGGATGCCGGTGGCGAAGTCGCCGGTGGTGGTCACGTCACCGCTGTCCACCACGACCGGGCCCAGCAGGTCGAGGGCGACGATGCCCTCGGCGTAGAAGCCGGCGGTCGAGACGCTGTCGCTGTAGACGGTGGTGCCGCCGTAGCCGAAGGCCAGGATGCCGACCGAGTAGTCGCCGCTGGTCGTCACCGTGCCGCTGTCAACCAGGACCGGGCCGTAGTTCGAACGGGCTTCGATGCCGATGGCCGCGTCGCCGCTGGTGGTCACCGAGTCGCTGGTGACGGTCGCGCCGTAGTAGCCGTAGGCGTAGATGCCGCCAGCGCCGTCGCCGGTGGTGGTCACCGTGCCGCTGTCGACGCTCGTGCCGCCGAAGAACGAGTAGGCGTAGATGCCGGTCGAGCCGATGCCCGAGGTCGTCACCGTCTCGCTCACGATGTCCACGTCGCCGAACACGCTGTAGCCGCTAAGGCCGACGGCGTAGTCGCCCGAGGTGTCGACCGTCGTGCTGGTGATGTTGACGTCGCCGAAGAAGGCGATCGCGTCCACGCCGTCAGCGCCGTCGCCGGTGGTGGTGACGCTGCCGACCGTGATGTTGGAGTCGTAGTAGGAGTAGGCGTAGACGCCTTCGGCGCCGGCGCCCGTCGTCGAGATCGTGTTGACGGTGACGTTGGCGTCGCCGCCCAGGGCGAAGGCGCTGACGCCCTCGACCGTGTCGCCGGTCGTCGAGATGATGTCGGCGTTGATGGTGACATCGTAGCCGAAGCCCGCGCTGACGCCCTGGACGCCGGCGCCCGCAGCGCCGTCGACGTAGACGTCGTTGACGTTGATGGTGACGTCGTAGTCGCCGTAGGCGAACACGCCCCAGGCGCCGCCCGTGGCGCTGGTGGCGGTGATCACGCCGGTGACGTCGACCGTCAGGTCATCGCCCGCATAGACGTCGACGCCGATGGCGAAGCCGGCGCCGCCGGTTTCGACGGTGATGTTGCCGTCGACGTCGATGTCGGCCGAGCCGCCCGCCGTCACGTCGACGCCGTAGGCGTCGCCCGCCGCGGCGTAGACGTCGATGTCGCCGGTCTGGTCGACCACCGCATCACCCGGAGTGATGACCTGGATGGCGTAGCCGGCCGCGGCCGCGTCGACGGTGATGTCGGACGTATTGGTGACGGTCGCGGAATTTCCGCCATTCGCGTAGATGCCCCAGCCGCTGCCGTAGGCGCTGGCGTCGATGTCGATCGCGCCGGAGTTGGTGACGCTGACGTCTTCGCCGGCGGCGGCGAGAACGCCGAAGTTGAACGCGTCGGTGACGCTGTAGACGGTGATGTCGCCCGTGTTCACGATGGTGGTGTCGTAGAACAAGCTGTTGGCGACGATGCCGGCGGTGAAGGCCGGGGTGCCGTTGCCGTCGGCGACGATGTCGCCGGTGTTCGTGACGACCGCGTCGCCGAAGTAGGAGTAGGCGAACAGGCCGCGGATGCCGGCGGTGACGTCGGCGCCGTTGGTGATGGTCGAGTCGTACCAACCCACCGTCAGCATGCCGTCGCCCGTGGCGTCCACGGTGGCCTCGGAGTCGCCGACGATCTCGACGTCGTAGCCGACCGCGCCGTAGGCGGAGACGCCGTTCACGTCGGCGCCGACGGTGTTGATCACGACGTCATCCTCGATGACGACGGTCAGATCCTCGCCGGGCACGCCTACGTAGGTGACACCGGTCGGATAGGGGTTGCCGCCGGGCGTGCAGACCGCATCCGGGTCGCCGCCGACGTTCACGCCGCACTCATTCAGCGCGAAAGCGGTGCCGGGCGCGGCAGCGGCCGCGATGGCGATCGAGAAGCCGAGGGCCGTCCCGAGCATCAGGGTGTTCCGCGTGAAACTGCGCGCGGTCGTACGGGTGGTCATAGAGAATCCCCTCTCCAATGCGAACCGGCCCCGCACACACGGGGTCGGACAATACGTCGCGGCCAGCTATCACCGATTTCCGAACAGAGGCAACCCGTTAGGCAGCCTTACAGGAAAAATAAGTATTTCCCCCCGATCGCCCCGGGATCGGCGCCGGATTGTGGCGAAACCGCTGTGGCGCTTGGCTTTCATGGCGAAAAGGGGGCCCGCGGCGCGGACCCCCTTCCGTATGGTCAAGCTCAACCCATGGTCTGGCCCGTGGCCATCAGGCCACAGTCAGAACAACTCAGGCGTGTTCCAGCCGCGAATCCTCGCGCACGGTCCCGGAGGCGGCCCGCAGGCGGTCCGTCAGGGCCTCGTACTGGCTCCACAGCTGCGAGGGCAGGCGTTCGCCGAAGCGCTCGTAGTGGGCCGGAATGAGAGCCGCCTCCTCGCGCCAGACGTCAGCATCGACCGTCAGCAGCAGGTCGAGCTGCTCGTCGCCGAGGCTCAGGCCGCCCAGGTCCAGCGATTCGCGGGTCGGCAGGCGCCCAACAGGGGTGTCGACGGCCTCGGCCTTGCCGTCCAGGCGCTCCACGATCCACTTCAGCACGCGCGCGTTCTCGCCGAAGCCCGGCCAGACGAACTTGCCGTTGCGGTCCTTGCGGAACCAGTTGACGAAATAGATGCGCGGCAGCTTCGCGGCGTCGGCCTGGGCGCCCAGCTTCAACCAGTGGCCGAAGTAGTCGCCCATGTTGTAGCCGCAGAAGGGCAGCATGGCGAACGGGTCGCGGCGCAGCTCGCCAACCTTGTTCTCGGCCGCGGCGGTGCCTTCGGAGGCCACGTTCGAGGCCAGGAAGACGCCGTGCTCCCAGTCGAACGATTCGGTGACCAGGGGCACGGCGCTGGCGCGGCGGCCGCCGAACAGGATGGCCGAGATCGGCACGCCCTTCGGGTCTTCCCACTCCGGCGCGATGATCGGGCACTGGCCGGCGTCGACCGCGAAGCGCGCGTTCGGGTGCGCGGCCGGCGTGCCGCTTTCCGGCGTCCACGAATTGCCGCGCCAGTCGGTCAGGTGCGCCGGCGGGGTCTCGGTCAGCCCCTCCCACCACACGTCGCCGTCGTCGGTCAGGGCGACGTTGGTGAAGACGACGTTGGCGTGCAGGGTGTCGATGGCGTTCTTGTTCGTGTTCAGGCCGGTGCCCGGGGCGACGCCGAAGAAGCCGGCCTCGGGGTTGATGGCGTAGAGCCGGCCGTCGTCGCCGAAGCGCATCCAGGCGATGTCGTCGCCGATGGTCTCGGCCTTCCAGCCCGGCAGGGTCGGCTGCAACATGGCCATGTTGGTCTTGCCGCAGGCGGACGGGAAGGCGGCCGCGATGTAGCGGGGCTCGCCCTGGGGCGGGGTCAGCTTGAGGATGAGCATGTGCTCGGCCAGCCAGCCCTCGTCGCGGGCCATGACCGAGGCGATGCGCAGGGCGTAGCACTTCTTGCCCAGCAGGGCATTGCCGCCGTAGCCCGAGCCGTAGCTCCAGATTTCGCGCGACTCGGGGAAGTGGACGATCCACTTCTCGTCGTTGCAGGGCCACGGCACGTCGGCCTCGCCGGGCACGAGCGGCGCGCCCAGGGTGTGGACGGCCGGCACGAAGAAGCCGTCGGTCCCCAGCTGGTCGAGCGCCGGCTTGCCCATGCGGGTCATCACCCGCATCGAGATGGCGACGTAGGCGCTGTCGGTGATCTCGACGCCCAGGGCGGAGATCTTCGAGCCGAGGGGGCCCATGCAGAAGGGCACCACGTACATGGTGCGGCCGCGCATGCAGCCGTCGAACAGGCCGTTCAGGCGCTCGCGCATCTCGGCCGGGTCGGACCAGTTGTTGGTCGGGCCCGCGTCGATCTCGTTCTCGGAGCAGATGAAGGTGCGGCTCTCGACGCGCGCGACGTCGCGCGGGTCGGAGGCGGCGTAGAAGGAGTTCGGGCGCTTCTCGGGATTCAGGCGCTTCAGCGTGCCGGCCTCGACCAGTTCGTCGGTCAGGCGCGTCCACTCCTCGTCGGAGCCGTCACACCAGTAGACCCGGTCAGGCTTGGTCAGGGCGGCGATCTCCTCCACCCACGCGATGAGACCACGGTGTTGAGTCGGGGCCTTTTCGAGCCCCGGGATCACGGCCTTGCTCACTGAACTCTTCTCCTGAGACGCCTGCGGGACGCGTCTGCCGGCGTCCTCCCGAGGCTGCGGGCCGATGGGGCCCTACATGTCCGTTATGGGGGTGGTTAGAGACAGGCGGAGCCGCAAAGGTCAACCTTCGCCCGCACAATAGCGGTGTGCGAACGGCGCCGCTTCATCCCATGTTAACCCCTTCTCAGACCCCGCCCGTGACCGGGACCAGCGCCCCGGTGACCGGCCCGGCCTCGTCCGAGGCGAGGAACAGCATGACCTTCGCCAGGTCCTCGGCCGCGACCCATTTCGACGGGTCGGCGTCGGGCATGTCGGCGCGGTTCTGGGGCGTATCCAGGATGGAAGGCAGGACGGCGTTGACCGCGACCTTCCCCTTCAGCTCCTCGGCCAGGCTTTCGGTCAGGCGGTGGACGCCGGACTTGGCGGCGGCGTAGGCGCCCATGCCGGCGGCGGCCTTCACCGCCCCGGCGGCGCCCACGTTGACGATCCGTCCGCCGCTCTCGACGAGGTAAGGCAGGGCCGCCCGCGACGCGTTGGCGCAGGTCAGGACGTTCATGCGGAACATGCGCTCCCACTGCGCCGGGTCGCCGTCGGCCAGGGTCTGCCAGACGAAGCCGCCGGCGATGTTGAGCAAGGCGTGGAGAGGGCCCCGGCCGCCGACGGCGCGGCCGATGGCGGCCTCGGCGCTGGACGGCTCGGTGAGGTCCGCGCCGCCGATCAGGGCGGCCCTGTCCCCGAACTCGGCGACAAGGTCGGCAGGCGGCTGGGCGAAGTCCACGAGCGCCACTTTCGCGCCGGCCTCGATGGCCGCCTTCGCCGTCGCCCGCCCCAGCACGCCGAATCCGCCCGTGATGACGATCACCCTGCCCTGCATGCCGCGCTCCCTGGCTCTCCTGTTCGACGGCATATAGGCGCGCCCGCGGCCCGCGCACTAGGATGGCCCATTCAGTCGGGGAATCGCATGGCAGGGTCAGGGCCGCTCGCAGGCGTCAGGGTGGTGGAGTTCGCAGGCATCGGCCCCGCGCCGTTCGCCGTCATGCTGCTGTCGGACATGGGGGCGGACGTGGTGCGGATCGACCGGCCGGGCGCCGGTCCGTCTCCCAACGATGTCTCATGCCGGGGCCGCGCCTCGCTGCAGCTGGACCTGAAGTCCCCGGCGGACATCGAGACGGCGCTGCGGCTGATCGAAAAGGCTGACGTGCTGGTGGAGGGCTTCCGCCCCGGGGTGATGGAGCGGCTGGCCCTGGGGCCCGAAGTCGCCCTGGCGCGCAATCCGCGGCTGATCTACGGCCGGATGACCGGCTGGGGGCAGGACGGGCCGCTGGCGCACGCGGCCGGGCACGACATCGGCTACATCGGCGTGGCCGGGGCGCTCGATCCCATCGGCGAGGCGGACGGGCCGCCGGTCCCGCCGCTGAACCTGGTGGGCGACTTCGGCGGCGGATCGCTCTACCTCGTGACCGGGATCTGTGCGGCGCTTTATGAGCGCGAGCGGTCGGGCCGGGGCCAGGTGATCGATGCGGCCATCGTCGACGGGACGGCCTCGCTGATGGCCAACGCCCTGTGGCTGCAGGCCGACCGGATGACCAGCCTCGAGCGCGGGCGCGGCCTGCTCGCGGGGGCGGCGCCCTTCTATCGCTGCTACCGCTGCGCCGACGGCCGCTGGATCGCCGTGGGCGCCATCGAGCCGCAGTTCTGGGCCCTGCTCATGGACGCCATCGGCGCCCCGGAGCTGAAGGCCGTACAGTACGACCAGGCCAGCTGGCCGCAGACGGCGGCGCGGCTGGCGGAGATCTTCGCGCGGCGCCCGTCAGACGAATGGCTGGCGGAGCTCGAGGGGACCGACGCCTGCGTCTCGCCGGTGCTCGGCGCCGAGGACGCCGCGGAGCATCCGCACCTGAAGGCGCGCGGCAGCTATGTGCGCGACCATGGCCAGCTGCAGCCCGCGCCCGCCCCGCGCTTCTCCCGCACCCCCGGGGCCATCCAGGGCCCGCCGCCGAAGGGGGGCGAAGGCGGGCAAGACGTGCTGGCGGCCTGGGGCGTGGAGCGGGCGTCAGCTCACGATGTCATAGCCGACCGGGAGACGCCTTGATGGACGTCAATTAACCGCATTGGCGTGAAGTGCTCGCTGGAGAACATTCCCATATGTTCCAGGGAACTCGCACCGAAGCAGAAAGCTATCTCCGTCTCATCGGAGGCCACTACTACGTCTACCTTCTGTGCCGTCCAGATGGGACCCCGTTCTACATAGGAAAGGGGCTGGGCCGCCGCGCGCTAGAGCATGAGGCAGAGGCTCGAAGGAACCATCCAATTGGCGAGTCAAACCCCTTCAAGTGCAATGTGATCAGGAAGATCATCGCTACAGGACAGCGCGTAATCTATCGCATTGATTCTACCTTTGAGGCGGCACGCGAACAGAGCTGCCTCGAACGTGAAGCAGAGCTGATCCTACAGTACCGGCGATTTCATGAAGGTGGTTGCCTCACTAACCTTGCAGGCGGAGTGGGTAACTTGTCAGGAGCCGCGCCTCATAGTTTGGCTCGTCACGCCGCGACCCTTGCTGGAATACCGGAGGACAACCCTGATCGAGCGACATTGAACCGCTTCCTCTTAGGAATCGGTCCAGTCGATAGCGTACCTATTAAGCCTGTTAAGCAGCTCAGTCGGATACTGCCCAGCACGCCTCATCCTAATGCGCGCCGACCCACAGCTCGCTGCGCCTACGCGCTTGCAGCAAGTGCCTGCGCGCATGGCCTTCAACTACGGCCCCAAGCGCGGATTCCGCGGTCATTCACTTACCAGGGCGTCGCAGCAGTCATCGAAAATGGAGTCGCTCGAGATATTCTGAAGGCACAGATGGCCAGCTTGGTGCCGGCGGAGGAACCTCTGGATGAGGCCTTCGAGCTATCGGCTCAGAACGTGCGGGTCGTTGCGGCGTTGATTGGCGCCGACGCATTGGCGTCGCGGGG
Source organism: Pseudomonadota bacterium (assembly GCA_023432855.1). Lineage (GTDB taxonomy): Bacteria > Pseudomonadota > Alphaproteobacteria > Caulobacterales > Caulobacteraceae > JAEZEZ01. The sequence goes on from JAEZEZ010000122.1 coordinate 9,480, forward strand.
ATTGATCTAGAAAGAAGCGGCCGCCCCCGCCGGGAGCGGCCGCAGTTGGTGATTACGCGCCGGGCGCCGTTCGTTGCCGGCTCCCGGCGGTCCGCCTCCGGACGGCGGCGGGTCGGGAGCGCCGCCGGCCGGGACCTGGTCAGGCCGCCTGGCCGTAGACCTCGACTTCCGCGCCTTCCGGCTTGGCGTAGCCGCGCTCGGCTTCCAGCGCCTCGACCAGGGCCCCCTGGCCGTCGCGGCGGGCCGCCTCGATCAGGGTCAGGTCGAGCAGGTCGCGCTGGGCGTGGCTGCCGCCGAAGCGGCCCGCCCGGTTGCGCACCGTGCGCAGCAGGTCGACGCAGTCGCCGTAGCGGCCCTCGCCGAACGCGCGGATGGCCAGGGTGGCCGGGCCGCCCACGTCGCGGATCATCATCGGCCCGTCGCCGGGCCCCTGCAGGCCGCGCTGCTGGGCCGTCAGCACGTCGAGCGCCGCGCGGTCGCGGTCGGCGCCGACGAAAGCCATCATCGCGTGCAGGTCGCAGAACGGATAGACGCCCGACGCCTGGGCCATGTCCGCCTCCCAGCTGTCGGCGATGGCCTTCCAGCGGCCGCCCACGTCGACGCCGCGCAGGTGCAGCCGCCAGAGCATGGCGGAGGCGTCCACCATGTCGAACTGCATGGCGGAGGGTTCGCCGTAGATCGGGCCGTCGTAGAGCTTCAGCACCTCGTCGACCTCGCCCAGGCCCAGGTAGAACAGGCCCAGGTGCCACCAGTTGTGGACGGCGAAGAAACTGTCCGTCGACCAGTCGGCCTGCGTCCGGCGCATGAAGGCGACGCCGTCTCGGCGGCGGTTCTCCATCTCCATGACGTGGGCCACGGCGTGGGTCGCCCAGGTGTTGCGCGGCTCGAGCTCGAGGGCTTCCAGGCCGGCGGCCTCGGCGCGGCCGTACTGGCCGCTCTCCTCCAGCCCGAAGGCGGCGAGGCCCAGGATGGCGTGGTAGTCGGGCACGTCGCGCGACCAGGCCGGCATGGCCCGGCCGATGCGGTCGCGCAGCATGCGGGCGTCGCCGATCAGGAAGTCGATGATCTGGCCGACCTGCAGCGCGAGCGCGTCGCGTGGAAAGGCGACCGACACGTCCTCCATGACGCGGCCGGCGGCGTGGATCTCGTTATCCAGCATGTGCTCGATGGCGCGCAGGTGGCCGCGCTCCCGGTCGTTCATCGGCAGCAGGGTGGCCTGCTCCCAGGCCTGGCGGCCCGCCGCCATGGTCGGGGCGTTCGAGCCGATCAGGCACAGCCAGGCCTTCAGCGTATGCGCCATGGTGAACTGCGGGCTGTCGGCGATGGCCTCATCCAGCAGGGCGACCGGGTCGCCGATGTAGCAGTAGAAGCCGGCCAGCGCCTGCAGGTAGCTGTCCAGCGCGGCGGCGCTGGCGCCCGAGTAAGCCAGGCCGTGGTGATCCCTTCGTTCCATGATCTTTTTCTCCGTCGGGTTGCGAGGGCCGGGAGAAAAGCGGTATTTTCGAACACCGTTCTAGCAGTCGCGCGGTCGGTTCTGCGGCGACGGCGAAAATCCCAGGTCTGTCATAAGCTTGGCCTTGGGCGAACGGCCCAGGAGGCTCCGTTGGACGTCCACAATCCCGCCACAACTGTACCGCCGGTACAGTCCGACAGCGGCTCCCGGGGCGAACGCACGCGCGAGCGGCTGCTCGACCTCGCCTACGAGTCGGTGATCCGGAAGGGTTTCGCGGCCACATCGGTGGAGGAACTGGTCGAGGCCGGGCGCATCACCAAGAGCGGCTTCTTCTACCACTTCCGCGACAAGAACGACCTCGCGCGCCAGATGCTGGAGCGCTACCTCAGCGACGACATCGAAGTGACGCGTTCGATGGCGCTGCGGGCGCGCGAGCTCAACGACGATCCCCTGCACGCCTACCTCGTGTTCCTGAAATTCTACGCCGAGATGATCGACGAGGTGGCGCGCACCAAGCCCGGCTGCCTCATAGCCACGGTCGCCTTCCAGAAGCAGGCCTTCGCGCCTGAGGTGGGGCGCATCAACGACCAGATCGTGCGGGCCTGGCGCCAGTCGACCGTGAGCTGGCTGGAGGAGATCGCCCGGGCGTATCCGCCGGAGGAAGAGGTGGACCTGCGCGAGCTGGCCGACGGCTTCATCGCCCTTGCGATCGGCGGTCTGGCCATCGCCAAGGCCATCGACGAACCGGGCGCTGCGGCGCGCCAGGTCCTGGTCTATCGAGATCTGGTGCGGCGGCTGTTCTCGCCCGCCAGGGCTCAGGGATAGCGGGGCGCGACCTGACCGAACACCCAGTCGGTGCGGTAGTTGCCGTCCGGCCGGCAGACGTGCACCTGGCTCGGCACCCGCACATTCCGCCATTCGCTGAAGGCCAGCCGGCGCGCCGTCTCGACCGCTTCGGGCTCGGCGTCAGCCTGGCTGATGATAAAACCGTTGTTGCGGACCACCCAGGCGCCCGGCCGCTCCGGTTCGACGTAATACTCGCGCGACATTAACCATACCCCCCGGTACTCACGCTCGCACTACACAGTGAAGCTTAGGAAAACGCGAGTCTTTTTTTATCGCTCCACAGGCGAGTCCACAGGCCGGAAGTTAACGCCGCAGGGGATTTCCCGGCGCCTCGCCCAGCCGCATGCAACCTCTGCGCGGCGAGGCGCAGCGGGGACGGCAGGCTGTCGCGCCGCGCGGGTTCAGACGAAGTAGTCGACGATCGCCGTCTGCAGGGCGGTCACCAGCTCGCCCAGGGCCTTGGCCTGGTCCTGCCGGCGATTGACGCCGATGCTGGTGGAGATGTTCGAGGCCCGGATCTGGAAGGTCATGTTGAGGGCCGCCCTGCCCGGCCGGCTGGCCGATATGCGCCCCATCACCACGCCGTCACGGCTGACCTTCTCGAACAGGTAGCGGACCGACGCGCCCTCGATGCGCTCGCGGATGGCCTCGTCCCAGGCCTTCACCGCGGCCCACAGGGTCGAGAACCGGGTCCGCGCCTTGGCGTAGGCCTCGGCCTCCGACTGGGCCGCGATGGTCTTCTGGGTCTTGCCCGTTTCCAGGGCGCTCAGGAAATCCTGCTTGATCGTCTCTTGATTCATCCACTGTCCGCCGTCTGTGCGCCATGGGTAGCCCCCCAAGGTCCACGGTCGGCAATGGAGCGAGTATAGCCGCCGACGCCCGTGGGAAAAGGGACAAGGCGTTAACGACGGCGAGTCGCCGCAGCCGGGACTGCTTCCCCGGACTACGGCCACGAAAAAGGGCGGGGACCATGGCCCCGCCCTTCTCGTGTCAGACCTGTCGGACGATCAGAAGGCGATGCCCGAGAAGCCGCCCAGCGGACGGAAGGTCGCGCCGGAACGGTCGCGGTCCTTCAGGGTGCCGCCCCAGTTGTAGCGGACGCCCACGGTGAGGGTGTTCACGTCCACGTCGACGTCGTCGATCTCCTGACGGTCATAGCCGGCGAAGAAGCTGACCGGAGCCGCTTCCAGCTGGTACTCGGCGCCGATGCCGATGTTCCAGGTGTCGGCGTCGCCGAAGCCGGTGTCCACGTTGGCGTAGCCCAGGCGGCCGTCGATGCGGAAGTTGTCGGTGGCGAAGAAGCGCGCCTCGACGTTGCCGCCCCACAGGTCGGCGTCGAGGTCGTTCATGTCGCCGTAGCCGACCGAGGCGGCCAGGGTGACCTGCTCGAAGAACTTCGCGCCTTCGGCGCCGATGAACCAGGCGTCAGCGCCGTCGGTGTCGGTGTAGCCCACGAAGCCGCCCAGGGCGTAGCCTTCCTGGCGGGTGAACAGGTGGGCCGTGCCGCTGAAGGTGTCGGCGTCGAAATCGTCGGCGTTCATGTACGAGGCGTCGGCCTGGAAGTTGATGCCGCCCACTTCGCCGGCGGCCACGGCGCCTTGCAGGCCCCAGGCGTCAGCGTCGGCGTCGCCGATCGGGGTGTCGATCTCGGTATTGCCGTAGAAGGCGCCGACGTAGCCGGTGGTTTCGGCAAACACAGGAGTCGCCATCAGGGCGGCGGCGGCCGCGGCCGACAGCAGGATACGCGTTTTCATTGTTTTCTTTCTCCCAAACGGGAGCGAAACGTTCGCCCCCGAAGCGAGGAGACAGATAGCGACGTTCGCGGGCGCCGCATATTGCTCCGCTGCCACGGTAGCCCTTGAGGAAAAAGGCGTTTCGCGGCCAGCCTGGGGCAATATTAAGGCAAAGGTTACGGCGAATTTATTGCAGCGCGAAACGTACCCGCCGACGGCCCGTCAGTCGAACAGCAGGAGGTCGCCGCTGTCGGCCTCCGGCAGGGCGGCGGGCTCGGCCGCGGCGCCGCAGGCCGGGGCCATCCGCCTGGCCAGATCGGAAAGAGAGATGGCGCGGAGCGCCTCCGCGGCCGGCTCGCCCCGGGCCAGGGCCGCGGCGAAGGCCGACAGGGCCGCCAGCTGCTGGGCGAGGGCGTCGATGACCTGGGCCTGCTCCATGGCCGCGGCCTGTTGCGCAGGCGGTTGGACCTCGACCCAGGCCTCGGCCAGCGGCGCCAGTTCATCGACGCCCGCGCGGGCGCGGGCCAGCTCCTCGGCCAGTACGCCGAAGATCGCGAGGTCACGGGAGGCCATCAGAAGAACTCCACAGCGCCGCCGGCCGGAGGCGCGGGAGGCGAAAGCGGCGGCGGCGGCGCCTGGTCTGCGACGGTGCGTTGCAGGGCGCGGCCGGTGGCGGGCCAGAATTTCACCCGGCGCGCGCCGAAACCGCGCAGGCTGCCGCCCACGAGAGCGATGCCTTCGTCGCGCAGGAAGCGTTCGGCGAAGTCGGCGTTCATCCGGCCCACGTCCTGCAGCGAGTCGAACATGCGCCCGCCGCCGAACAGCTTGGCCTGCAGGCGCTCACGGCGGCCGCCGGCCTGGAGCACGCCGTTGATCAGCACCTCCATGGCGTAGGCGCCGTAGCGGCGGCAGTCCTCCTGGCCGCCGTCCTGGCCGAAGGGCAGCAGGAAGTGGTTCATCCCGCCAACTCCGGCCTGCGGGTCGCGCACGCAGGCGGCGACGCAGCTCCCGAGGATGGTGGTCAGCACGACATCGGGATCCGCCGAGATGCGGTGTTCGCCCTGCCCGACGTGCAGGCGGACCGGCGCAGGCGCCTGGATGTCGGCGACATCCGTCATGTCAGCGGACCGAACACGCTTTCGATCTTCGACTTCAGCTGGCCGATGGTGAAGGGTTTCACCAGGTAGTTGTTGACCCCATGCTGGACCGCGCTGCGGACGAGGTCGGGATCGGCGCGGCCGGTCAGCATGATGAAGGCCGAGCCCTTGGTCGGCCCGTGCGCGCGCACGGCCCGCAGCAGCCCCAGACCGTCCAGCTTGGGCATGTTGTAGTCCGAGATGATCAGATGCGGCGGCTTGGCGACCATGGCTCGCAGCGCGGCCTCCCCGTCGGCCACCTCGCTGGTGTTGACGATGCCGATCTGGTTCAGCCCGGTGCGGATGAGGCTGCGCATCGTCTGCTGATCGTCGACGATCAGGGTCTGGATGGCGGAAGCGGCGGGCATCTAGGCGTCCTTTCGCGGCGCGGACGCCGCACACTCGTTGAGAACCGCAGTCCCCAGGCGGGACAGCGGCAACTGGGTTTCCACCGCGCCGATCTCGAAGGCGGCGCGCGGCATGCCGTAGACGACCGAGGTCGCCTCATCCTGGCCGAAGGTGGCGGCGCCGGCCTGGCGCATGGCGAGCAGCCCCTGGGCGCCGTCCCTGCCCATGCCGGTCAGGATCAGGCCGACGGAGGGGCGGCGGCAGGCGGCCACGGAATTGAACAGGACGTCCACGGACGGACGGTGGCCGTTCACCGGCTCGCCATGGACGAGGCGGCAGCGGGGCGTCGCCGAAGCCGTCACCTCCAGGTGGGCGACGCCGCCCGGCGCGAGATAGACGCGGCCGGGCTCAAGCGCCTCGCCGTCCTGCGCCTCGGCGACCGTCGCGCCGGACAGTTTGTCGAGCCGCTCGGCGAAGCTTCGCGTGAAGGTCCCGGGCATGTGCTGGGTGACCAGCGTCGGCGGGCAGGTGTCCGGAAAGCGGGACAGCACCGAGATCAGGGCCTCGACGCCGCCGGTCGAGGCGCCGATGGCCAGGATGACGTCGCGCGCGCGATAGCCCTGCGGCCGGGTCCCGGGCTCGGGCGCCGCCGTCGGCCGCACGCGCGAGGCGGCGGCGGCGCGCACCTTGTCCGGAAGGTCGGCGAAGGCCTGCACCGCGGTCATCCCTGTCCCGGGCTTGCCGATGCAGTCGACCGCGCCGAGCTCCAGCGCGGCGACCGTGGTCTCGGCGCCCTTCTGGGTCAGGGTGGAGATCATCACCACCGGCATCGGCCGCAGGCGCATGATCTTCTCGAGGAACTCCAGCCCGTTCATGTTGGGCATCTCGACGTCGAGGGTGACCACGTCCGGGTTCAGGCGCTTGATCGCCTCGCGCGCCTCCAGCGGATCGTTGGCCGTGCCGACCACCTCGATGCCCTCGTCGCGGCGCAGGGCCGCGCTGATCAGGCCCCGCATGGTCGGGGAATCGTCCACCACGAGCACGCGCACGCCCATCACGCCCCCCGCAGCCGATAGGTGGTGAGGCCCGAGGTAGTCAGACGATCCGCGGCCGGACCGGTCACGCGCTCGGAATGGCCGATGTAGAGGGTGGCGTCCGGCGTCATGTAGGGCAGGAAGCGGCTCCAGACCTGCTCCTGGGTCGGCTCGTCGAAGTAGATGACGACGTTGCGGCAGAAGATGACGTCGAAGCGGCCCTTCATCGGCCAGTCGCCGATGAGGTTGAGCTCGCGGAAGCGGACGAGGCGGCGGGCCTCCTCGGCCATCGACCAGGGCCGCTGCGCATCCCCCGAACGGCGCACCCAGCGGTCGCGCAGGGCGGACGGCACGGCCTCCATGTGCTCGTCGCGATAGAGCCCGGCCCCGCCCTCGGCCACCATGTTGGGATCGATGTCGGTGGCCAGGATCCGAACATCCAGATCCGCCGCCTCGGGCAGGGCGGAGAGCACGGTCATGGCCATGGAATACGGTTCCTGGCCGTTCGAGCAGGCGGCCGACCAGAGCCGGACCCGGCCGCCGGCGCGCGCCCGCTGCGCCAGCTCGGGCATCAGGCGGTCGCGGAGGTGGTCGAAGTGGTGCGGCTCGCGAAAGAAGCGGGTGACGTTGGTGGTCAGCGCCGCGGTCATCGCCTGGCGCTCGTCCACCCCCTCGGCGCCCTCGATCAGGGCGCAGTAGTCGCGGAAGCTGCGCAGGCCCAGCGCGCGCAGCCGCTTGGCCAGGCGCGAATAGACCAGCGCCGCCTTGCCCTCGTTCAGCGCGATGCCGGCATGGGCGTGGAGGATGGCCGCGATCTGCCGGAAGTCCTCGGCGGTGAAGGCGAACTCGCCCTCGACCAGCCGCTGGCGCCGCCCGGCGGGGGCCTCCGGCTCCGTCAGGGTGGTCATGCCGCTTCCGCTTCGGGCTCGGGCAGGACGCGGTCCAGCTCCAGCACGCTGATCATGCGGCCGTCCACGGCGAAGATGCCGCTGACGAAGCTCTTCACCTCGTCCGAAGCGACGTCCGGCGTCGGCTGCACCATGTCGTCGGTGAGGTCGATGATGTCGGACACCGCGTCGACCAGCAGGCCCACGGTGCGCGGCCCGGCGCTGACCACCATGATGACGTGGCGCGCCGTCGGCTCGCCGGTGACCAGCCCGAGACGGGCGCCGAGGTCGACGATCGGCAGCACCGCCCCGCGCAGGTTGATGACGCCCTTCATGAAGGCCGGCGTGCGCGGCAGGGGGGTGGCCGGGGTCCAGCCGCGGATCTCGCGCACCCGCATGATGTCGACGCAGAACTCCTGCGCCCCGATGCGGAAGGAAATGAGCTCGCGGCGCGCGCCCGGGTGAGTGGCATTGGCTTCGGTCATGGGTCAGCTCGCCAGTCGTTGGTCGTTGCGGAGGGTCTTGCGTCGGGTGCTCGACACCAGGGCGTCGACATCGAGGATGAGGGCGACGCGGCCGTCGCCCAGGATGGTGGCCGCGGCGATGCCGTCGACCTGCTGGTAGTTCGTCTCGAGGCTCTTGATGACCACCTGGCGCTGGCCCTGGATGGTGTCGACCAGCAGGGCCGCCTGGCCGCCGCCCTCGCTCTCGACCACCATGGCGACGCCGTCGGCGGGAGGGGTCGGTTCGTTGCGGAAGCCGAGGCTCACGGCCACGTCGATCAGCGGGACGAAGCGCTCGCGGAAGCGGATCACGGGATCGCGCCCGCCGACGTAGTGGACATCCTCGGTCCGGGGCGTGAGGCTCTCGACGATGGTGGCCAGCGGCGCGATCAGGGTCTGGTCGGCGGCGCCCACCACCATGCCGTCGAGCACGGCCAGGGTCAGGGGCAGGCTGAGCGTGAAGGTCGAGCCGTACCCCGGGCGTGAGGCGATGGAGATGCGGCCGCCCAGCGCCTGGATGGATCGGCGCACCACGTCCATGCCCACGCCGCGGCCGGAGATGTCCGACAGCTCGGCCGCCGTCGAGAAGCCCGGCATGAAGATCAGGTTGTCGATCTCCTCGTCGGTCAGCATATCGTCCGGGTCGATCAGCCCCTTCTCCACGGCGATGCCGCGGACCCGTTCGCGATTGATGCCCTGGCCGTCGTCGGCAACCTCGATGACGATGCGGCCCGAGCGGTGAAGGGCGGCCAGACGGACGACGCCTTCCGCAGGCTTGCCCGCGGCCGCGCGCTGCTCCGGGCTTTCCAGCCCATGGTCGATGGCGTTGCGCAGCATGTGGGTGATGGGCTCGGCCAGGCGCTCGATGATCGTCTTGTCGACCTCGGTGGCCTCGCCCTCGGTGACCAGGCGCACGCGCTTGCCGGTCATGTCGGCGACCTCGCGGACCAGCCGCGGCATGCGCTGGAAGACCGACTTCACCGGCTGGGCCCGGATGGCCATGACGCTGTCCTGGATCTCGCGCGTCAGCAGTTCGAGGTCTTCGAGGCCGAGGGCCACGGACGACGAACGCGCCAGGCCGCTTTCCAGCACACGCTGGGACAGCATGGCCTGCTGGATGACCAGTTCGCCCACGACGTTGATCAGCCGGTCCACCCGCTCCAGGTCGACGCGGATGGTCGCGCCACTGGCATTGGCGGCAGGGGCGGACGGTGCGGGGGTCGGGGGCGCGGCCGGCGCTGCGCACGGCGGTGTCGGAACAGGCGCGGGC
>JAEZEZ010000063.1 GCA_023432855.1 Pseudomonadota bacterium
GCCCCCGGCCGCCCAGGCGGTTCCCGAGACGGCCCAGGCCGCGCGCCCGACGCCCCGGGGAGACGGGCCGGTCTAGGTCGTCGTTAACGACGGCCTAACCGCCCGGCCCCAGTCTCCATCCATGATGTCCGGCAAGCCCGAGTCGCGCTCCCGAGCCGTCCTGCGGACGACGGTCGCGGCCGTGTGCGCGGGCGCGGTCGCCACGACCGCCGTCGGACCTTCGGCAGCCCAGCCCGAGGCCCCGGCGGCCGCCACCTCCACCGTGGTGGTCCGGGTCGGCCGGAACGCCGAGTTCACGCGCGTCGAGTTCGCCGGGCCGCAGGGCGCGAAGGCCGCCGTGCGCCGCCAGGGCAAGGTGATCACGGTCACCGTGCCGGGCGCCACGCCCGACGTGGCCAGCCTCAGGGTCGATCCGCCCGCGGGCCTGAAGAGCATCGAGACCCGCCGGGCCGGCCGCGCCGCCCAGGTGATCTTCACCCTGGCGGACAACGCCGACGCGCGCTTCGGGCGCGCGGACGGGGCGGTCTACGTCAATCTGATCAACCCGACCCAGGCTGCAGCGGCGGCGCCGGCCCCTGCGGCGAGGCCGGATCCGGTCCCGGCGTCGGGGATCGTCAAGGTCGCCGCCAGCGCCGCCGACGGCCGTCTTTCCCTGCGCTTCCCCTGGGCGCAGCCGCTGGGCGCGGCCGTCTTCCGGCGTGGGCCCGCGGTGTGGGTGGTGTTCGACGCGCGGGCGAAGATCGACCTCTCGGGCCTGCCGAAGGACCTTGGGCCCGCATCGGGCGTCCGCTGGACCAGTGGGCCGGACTACACCGTCGTGCGCATCGCGGTTCCGGAGACCGTACCGCTGGCCGCCTCGGCGGACGCCGGCGCCTGGTCCGTCGACCTTGGCGGTCGCCCGCACGCCGGCGGCGAAGTGCGCGTGGACCGGGACGATCAGACCGGGCCGCCCGCGCTGACGGCCGCCCTCGCCGGCGCGACCCGCGTGGTGTGGATCCGAGATCCGCTGGTCGGCGACCGCTTCGCCGCGGTCACCGCGCTCGGCCCGCCCAAGGGCCTGCTGCGCAGCCGCGCCTTCGTCGAGACCTCCCTGCTGCAGACCACCCACGGCGTGGCCGTCGAGGCCGTCGCGCCCGACCTGCGGGTCGCGGTGGAAGGCGATCTCGTCCGGATCTCACGCCCCGCCGGGCTCAGCCTGTCGCCGTCCGGCGCCTTCGCCCAGGCCTCGGCGCCGGAAGACCTGCCGGGCCCGGCGTTGATGCCGGCCCTGGTCGACTTCGCCGCGTGGTCGAAGACCGGGGAGGGCGGCTTTCGCGCCCGCTATCGCCAGCTCCAGGACCTCGCCGCCGCCGAGGCCGCCAAGGGCGAGGACGCGCCGGTCGCGGCGCGCATGGCGCTGGCCCGCTTCCTCGTCGGCACGGAGCTGAGCTACGAGGCCATCGGCGTCCTCGACATGATCGCGCGTCAGGACGACAGCGTCCTCAACGATCCGGAATTCCGCGGCCTGCGCGGCGCCGCACGCGCCATGGTCGGCCGCTCAGTGGAAGCGCAGACCGACTTCTCGGTCCCCGCGCTCAGCGGCGATCCGGCGTCGGCGCTGTGGCGCGGCTACGTCGAGGCGCGCCAGGGGCACTGGGAGGAGGCGCGCCGGGGCTTCCTGGCCGGCGCGCGGGCCATCGACCTGTTCCCCCCACGCTGGCGCGCGCGCTTCGCCATCGAGCATGCCAAGGCTGCCCTCGAACTGGGCGATGCCGCGGCCGCGGCCGGTCTGGCCCGCTTCGCCGTCGATCAGGCCGAAGGGGCCGAGCAGAAGCTGGCGGCCCTGATGGTGCAGGCGCGGGTGTTCGAGGCCCAGGGCCAGCCCCGCCGGGCGCTGGGCGTCTATGACGCCATCTCCCGCGCGCCGCTCGACTCACTGGCGGCGCCGGCCCAGCTTCGCGCCACGAAGATCCGGCTCGACAAGCAGATGATCAAGCCGGTCGACGCGGTGAAGCAGCTCGACGGCCTGCGCTACCGCTGGCGAGGCGACGCCACCGAACTCGACCTGATCCGCACCCTCGGCGACATCTACCTGAGCCAGGGGCGCTACCGGGAGGCGCTGGACGCCCTGCGCTCGGCCGGCAACCGGCTGCCGAACCTGCCCCAGGCGATCCAGCTGCAGGCGGATCTGTCGGCCGCCTTCCGCGCCCTGTTCCTGGAAGGCCAGGCCGACGGACTCGAGCCCGTCCAGGCGCTGGCCCTGTTCTACGACTTCCGCGAGCTGACGCCCGTGGGCGCCGAGGGCGACGACATGGTGCGCCGCCTCGCCCGCCGCCTGGTCGACGTCGACCTGCTGAGTCAGGCAGCCGAGCTGCTCAAGTACCAGGTCGAGAACCGGCTCGACGGCGTCGCCCGCAGCCAGGTGGCCACGGATCTGGCCGCCATCTACCTGATGGACCGCAAGCCCGAGCAGGCGCTCCAGGCCATCTGGGGATCGCGCACGACGCTGCTGCCGACCGCGCTGAACAACGAGCGGCGGGTGATGGAAGCCCGCGCCCTGACCGACCTGGGCCGCTACGACCACGCCCTGGAGATCCTGGGCCGCGACATCTCGGCCGAGGCCCAGGACGTGCGCGCCGAGGTCTACTGGAAGCAGAAGGAGTGGGCCAAGGCCGCCGACCTTCTGGAGAAGCGTCTGGGCGAGCGCTGGAAGAACGAGGCGGCGCTGACCGGCGAGGAAGAGACGCGCCTTATCCGCGCCGGCATCGCCTGGTCGCTGGCGGGCGACGACGCGGCGCTGGGGCGGCTGAACCAGCGTTACGCCGGCTTCGTCGACAAGGCCCGTGCCCCCGAGGCGCTGCGGGTGGCCCTGTCGCGCAACGTCGAGGACATCGACCCCCAGGACTTCGCCAAGGCCTCCGCCGCCGCCGACAGCTTCGCCGGCTGGGTCGCCGCCATGAAGAAGCGCTTCCGCGAACGCGCCCCGTCGACGACGAGGGCGGCCGCGCCAGCCGCAGCCCCCGCGCCCGCGAGGACCGCCGGGGCTTAGGGAAAAACCCTTCACCCGGTTGGGTGAAGGGAGAGTAGGGGAGATTGCGCCTGGAACCAAACCAGAACAGAATCCTTGCCGGCCGCCAGCGGGGGGCGGAGAAGAGGTGAGGGACCCGAAAACGGCAAATCCTCAACAAAAGCGCTGTTCGTCAGCCAACTCCTACGGCGGAAAAGCAGCGATTCCGCGCAACAGACTGTCGCGTAAAGATAATCCCGGAACGCCCGTTTCGCCCCGCTGTTACCGGAACAGCAAAATAACAGCGGGGAACAGCGGAACTACCCGCCGCCGGCGCCTCTCTGGAAGCTTTCCACCAGGCTGCCGGCGACCAGCCGCCAGCCGTCGACGAGGACAAAGAAGATCAGCTTGAAGGGCAGGCTGACCACCACGGGCGGGAGCATCATCATGCCCATGCTCATCAGCACGCTGGCCACGACTAGGTCGATGACCAGGAAGGGCACGAACAGCAGGAAGCCGATCTCGAAGGCGCGCTTCAGTTCGGAGATCATGAAGGCCGGGGTGACCACGCGCAGCGGCAGCTCCGCCCGCGCCGTCCCCGCCTCGACCCGCGACAGCCGGGTGAAGAGGGCGAGTTCGCCGTCGCCCACCTGGCCCAGCATGAAGCCCTTCACCGGGTCGGCGGCTGCGTCGAAGGCCTGGGGCAGCTCCATCTCCTGGTCGAGCAGGGGCCGGATGCCCTCGTCGTAGGCGCGCTGGAAGGTGGGGGCCATGACGATGGCGCTGAGGAAGAGGGCGAGAGAGATGATCACCGCATTGGGTGGGGACTGCTGCAGGCCCAGCGCCGTGCGCAGAAGCGACAGCACGACCACGATGCGCACGAAGCTGGTGGTCATGATGACGATCGACGGGGCCAGCGACAGGACTGTCAGCAGCCCGACCAGCTGGACCACGCGCTCGGTCAGGCCGGCGCCGGTGCCCAGGTCGATGTTGACGGCCTGGGCCAGCGCGATCGCCGGGAACAGGGCGGTGAACGCCGTGACGACGGCCGAGAGTTTCAGCGCACGGAGAAGGTCGGCGCGCGAGGGAAGGCGGAACAGTTTCACGCGCCGGCTCCCTTGCGGGGACGGCGCGGTTCGATGAGCTCGCGGCCCTCGCCCAGCAGGATCAGGCGCTCGTCCTCGTCGACCTGCACCAGCACGAGCCGACGGGTGGGATCCAGCACCAGGGTCTCGACCACCTTCAGGCGGCGCTCGCCGCGCTTGGCCTGCAGGCGGGCCATCAGGTCCGGCGCGTACCGGCGCGCGGCGAAGGCGGCCAGACCGATCAGGCCCAGGGTCACCGCGAGCGCGAGAACCGCCCTCAGGAAATCCAGAAAGTCCATGACGCTCCCCGCCCGACTCCGCGGGCCCCCGGCACTGGGGAGAAGGTTACCGAGCGTGGTTAACGCCGCGTTTCCGAAAGGCATCGTTAACCATGCGGGCGGCAAGTTCTTCCCAGCCGGAATCACAAGGAAGGTCCGACAGGTGAGGCTGGACGACATCCCGCTCTTCGCGATGCTGAAGGGACGCCTCGGCTACATGAACGCCCGCCAGCGGGTGATCGCCGAGAACGTCGCCAACGCCGACACCGCCGGCTTCACGCCGCGCGACATCAAGCCCGCGAGCTTCGAACAGGCCATGCGCGCGGCCGCCGCGGGCGGGTCCGCAGGCCCGACCGCGCTGGCCCGCACCCAGTCGAGCCACATGGCGCGGCCGGGGCAGGGGCCCGGCGGAACCTCAGCCGCCTTCAAGGCCGAGAAGACGCCCGATTCGGAAACCCGGCTCGACGGCAACTCGGTCGTGCTCGAGGAGCAGATGCTCAAGATGGCGGAAAGCCGGATGGCCTATGACGCGGCCATCGGCTTCTACCAGAAGTCCCTCAACCTCCTGCGGATGGCGGCCCGGCCGCCGGGCCGCTGACCGGAGCTGACCGATGCCCGAGGTGAAACCCCCCAGCAACAGCCCCATGGCGGTGGCCGCCTCCGCGCTGCGCGCGCAGCAGTCGCGCATGCGGGTGATCGCGGAGAACATCGCCAACGCCGATTCTACGGCGCGGGTGGCGGGCGGCGACCCGTACCGCCGCCAGCAGCCGGTCTTCGAGACCACGCGAGTGGACGGCGCCTCGGGCGTGCGCCTGGCCGAGGTCAGGCCGGACCCCAGCGACTTCCGGCTGGAGTACGACCCGTCCCACCCGGCGGCGGACGCCAAGGGCTACGTCAAGCGTCCCAACGTCGACACCCTGCTGGAGTCGATGGACATGCGCGCGGCCCAGCGCGCCTACGAAGCCAACCTGAACGTCATCGAGACGGCGCGCGCCATGGTGTCGCGCACCCTCGACCTGCTGAAGAAGTGAGGGCCTGAGCGATGATCTCTCCCATGCTCGCCGCCAAGGCCTACGCCGCGGCCCAGTCCCAGGCGGCCAAGCCCCCGGGCGGCGCCGCCGAGCCCGGCGGAACCAGCTTCCAGGCCCTGCTGCAGAACGTCATCGGCGAGGCCACCCAGGCTTCGCGCGCGGCCGAAGGGCAGATGGCCGCCCATTCCGCGGGCAAGGCCGAACTGGTCGACGTGGTCACCGCGGTCGCCTCGGCGGAGGCCTCGCTCGAGACCGTCATCGCCGTGCGCGACCAGGTGATCCAGGCCTACCAGGAAATCATGCGCATGCCGATCTGACGGCGGCGGCGGGAGTCAGTTCCCGCGCGCCAGCCTGAGGAACTCCTCGCGGGTGCGCGGGTCGTCGCGCACGACGCCGATGAGGTGGCTGGTGGTCAGGGCTGCGCCGTCCGCCTGGACGCCGCGCATGGTCATGCAGCTGTGGGTCGCCTCGATCACCACGCCGACGCCGGCGGGCTTGAGCACCTCGTGGATCGCGCGGGCGATCTCGGCGGTCATCTTCTCCTGGATCTGCATGCGCCGGGCGTAGCCGCGCACCACCCGCGCCAGCTTGGAGATGCCCACAACGCGGTCGGTCGGCAGGTAGCCGACGTGGGCCTTGCCGATCACCGGCAGCATGTGGTGCTCGCAGGTGGACACGAACTTGATGTCCTTGAGAACGACCAGCTCGTCGTAACCGCCGACCTCCTCGAAGGTGCGCTCCAGGTAGCGGCGGGGATCGGTCTCGTAGCCCGCGTAGAGCTCCCGGTAGGAGCGGACGACGC
Organism: Pseudomonadota bacterium; assembly: GCA_023432855.1. Classification (GTDB taxonomy): domain Bacteria; phylum Pseudomonadota; class Alphaproteobacteria; order Caulobacterales; family Caulobacteraceae; genus JAEZEZ01. The sequence continues at coordinate 6,183 of JAEZEZ010000063.1, forward strand.
GAGCGGGCGTGTCCAGCAGGCCCTCGCGCGTCGGGTCCTCGCCGGCCCAGCGGATGAGCGTGCGGACCGCGGCTTCCGCCTCGTCCTGGGTCGGGCGGTTACAGGTCTTGGCGGGATATTCCTCGCCTTCGATCGGAATGGGCGTGCCGGTCTGCCGCGCGAGGGCGGCCCGTTGCTCGAGCGTATCGTTGGCCATGGCCTTCCTTAGCTTCCGCGGCCGGGTCTCCAAACCCTAAACTTTTTGCGGACTCGGGGCGGCCGCAGGGGCGCGGCGGAAAGCCCCCGTTAACCATGAGCCCGGCAAAAATCGCCGGGCGGCCGGCAGTTTCGGCCGACTCGATGCGTGCGGGGGAGTTAACGGGAATGAACGGCGCGGAAGTCCTCGACGTCGGTCGCGACGCCATCTGGCTGACCATCCAGCTGAGCGCGCCCGTGCTCATCGTCGGCCTGGTCGTGGGCGTGCTCATCGGCCTCATGCAGGCCCTGACCCAGATCCAGGAAGCCACCCTCATCTACGCCCCGAAGATCATCGCCATCTTCGTCGCCCTGCTGCTCTTCCTTCCCCTGATGGGAGCGCTGCTTGGCGGCTTCATGCAGCAGATCGCCGGCCGCATCTCGGGCATGTGAGGTGGAAGCCTACGCCACCGCTGCGCAGGTGTGGGCGGCCGGACTGGTGTTCGTGCGCGTGGGCGCCATCATCATGCTGCTGCCGGGGATCGGCGAGCAGGCGGTGCCGCCCCGGGTCCGGCTGGCCTTCGCCTTCCTGCTCTCGCTGACGCTGACGCCGCTCGTCATCGGCTCGCTGCCTGCCCTGCCGGGGACGGTCGGCGGCATGGGCGCCTGGGTGCTGCGCGAGGCCATCGTCGGGCTGATGATCGGCGCCTTGCTGCGAATGATGCTCTCTGCGCTGGCCGTCGCGGGGGAGGTGGTGTCGCTGCAGACCACCCTGGCCTTCGCCCAGACCACAAACCCGCTGCAGGCGCAGCCCGGCACGACGCTGGCGGCGTTCCTCGGCCTCCTGGGCATCACCCTCATCTTCGCCACCGATCTGCATCATCTGTTCATCGGCGCGATCGCCCAGTCCTACGATCTCTTCGCGCCGGCCAAGCGCGTGATGCTGGAGGACGCCGCCCAGCTCGGCGTGCGCACCGTCAGCCAGTCCTTCGCCGTCGGCATCCAGCTGGCGGCTCCGGTGATGGTCTTCGCGCTGGTCTTCAACCTGGCCAGCGGCCTCGTCGGCCGCGTCATGCCCCAGTTCCAGATCTTCTTCGCAGCCACGCCGCTCAACGTGTTGCTCGGCCTCTCGGTCTTCGCCCTCAGCCTGGGCACGGTGGGGCTGGTGTGGATCGAGCGCTACCGCGAACTGATCGCCATCTTCGCCCGAGGCGCGTGACATGGCCGAAGAGACCGACCAGTCCTCCAAGACAGAAGAGGCGACACCGAGGAAACTCGAGGAAGCCCGGCGCAAGGGCGACGTCGCCAAGTCCCCGGACCTGCCTCAGTGGATGTCGCTGCTGGGCATCAGCGGCGTGCTGGCGGCCATGGGCGGCTATCTGGCCACCAACATGGCCGAGGCCATGCTGCCCTTCATCGCTTCCCCGCACGAGATCAGCGGCTACCTGCACTCGGGCGGCGGCGCCGAGGTCATGCGCAAGGCGCTTTGGGCCATGGCGCCGGTTCTCGGCGCGGTGATGCTGGCGGCGTCCCTGGGCGGGGCGGCGGGCAATCTGATCCAGCACGGCTTCCTCTGGACTACCGAGAAGATGAAGCCCGATCTGAAGAAGATCTCGCCCATGCAGGGCTTCAAGCGGATCTACGGCATCGACGGCGTCGTCCAGTTCATCAAGACCCTGCTTAAGGTGCTGGCGACGGCCGCCATCGCCTACTGGGTGCTGAAGCCCCACGCGCGGGAGTTCGAGCACCTGGCGGCGATGAACATCGCAGCCATCCTGCCGTTCGCCCGGGACCTGATCTTCGCACTCATGGGGGGCGCGCTCGCCTTCATGGGCGTCACCGCCGCCTTCGACTGGCTGTGGCAGCGCTATCGCTTCGCCGAGAAGATGAAGATGAGCCGCGAGGAGCTGAAGGAGGACTTCAAGCAGTCCGAAGGCGACCCGCACGTGAAGGCGCGCCTGCGCCAGATCCGCATGGAGCGCTCGCGCAAGCGCATGATGCAGAATGTGCCCAACGCCACGGTGGTGATCACCAACCCGACCCACTACGCCGTGGCCCTGCGCTACGTCGCGGGCGAGACCCCCGCGCCGCTCTGCGTGGCCAAGGGCGTCGACGCGCTCGCCCTCAAGATCCGCGAGGTGGCCGGAGAGCACCAGGTCCCGATCCTGGAAGACCCCCCGCTGGCCCGCGCGCTCTACGCCACCGTCGACGTGGACGAGACGATTCCGCGCGAACAGTTCGAGGCGGTGGCCCGTGTCATCGGCTTCGTCATGAACCCGAAAAACCGCGGCAAGCGGACGATGACCCCGTGAGGCGGCGATGGGCTGGTTAGTGAATTTCTTTCTGGGCTCGTGGAACGCTACCCTGATGACTGATTCGCCAACGCGAAACGGGGCCGCCGTGCCGCTCATGCACCCAACCAGCCGATCGCTGTCGCGCAGGCGCTTCGACCCGTGGTTCGTTGTCGCCACGCTGCTGTTCATGGGGGCGGTGGTCGCCGCCGCCTGGCCGCTGTGGCAGGCCAACCCGGCCAACGCGCCGGCCATGCTGCTGCTCGGCGGGCTCGCGGGGGTGGTGTTCCTGGCCCTGTTCGCGTTCGGCGCGGCCGACAATCGCCGCGACGAGGCGCCCCGCCCGGAAACCCTGGTCGACGCGCTGGAGGAACCCGCCTGCGTCGCCGCCGCCGACGGCCGCATCGTGGCCGCCAACGCCGCATGGAAGTCCGCCGGCGGCGAAGCCCGGCGCCTGCCACGCGGCCCCGAGGCGCCGGCGCTCTACACTGCGCTCGCCGAGGCGCGCGGCGGCGCCGTGGGCCGCGCCCTGATCCATCTGGGCGAGCAGGACTTCGAAGCTGTGATCTCGCGCTTCGAGCGGGGACAGTTCCTTGTCCGCGCCGCCACCGAGGGCGTGCTGGCCCAGCCGCTGCTCCTGGCCGACGGACGTCCGGCCCGGGCCGTGGCCCAGACCCAGACGGACGGCTCGGGCGGCCGCGACGCCTTCGCCGCTGTCGCCCCGTTCGGCGCCGCGGCGCTCGACGGGCCCGACCTGTTCGAGGCGTCGATCGTCGAAATCAATCCGGCCCTCGCCGCCCTGACCGGTGGCAAGGCCGCGCCCGGGGTGCGGTTCGCGGACCTGTTCGAGCCCGCGAGCCTGGCCGAGGCCCGCGCGCGCCTCGAAACCAACCCGACCAGTCCCATCGAGGCCGACCTCGCCGGCTCCCCCGCCCGGCATGCGCGCCTGTTCACCGCCACGGACGACGGCCGGCCGCTGGTCTACGTCTTCGACATCTCCGACCAGAAGCAGCTGGAGCTGCACCTTTCCCAGGCCCAGAAGATGCAGGCCATCGGCCAGCTCGCCGGGGGCGTGGCGCACGACTTCAACAATCTTCTGACGGCCATCCAATTCCACCTGGACGAACTGCTGGTCCGCCATCCGGCCGGCGACCCGTCCTACCAGGGTCTGGCCGAGATCCGGTCCACGGCCAACCGCGCCGCCGACCTCGTGCGCCAGCTGCTCGCCTTTTCGCGCAAGCAGACGGTCAAGCGCGAGACGCTCGAGCTGGGCGAACTGATCTCGATGTTCGAGGTCCTGCTGCGGCGTCTGATGCGCGAGGACGTGAAGCTGGAGACGAGCTACGGCCGCGACCTGCCGCGCGTGCATGTCGACCGCAGCCAGCTCGAGACTGCGGTGATGAACCTGGCGGTGAACGCGCGCGACGCCATGCGCGGCCAGGACAATGCCGTCGTCCGTATCCGCACCGCGCGCCTCAGCCAGGCGGAGGCGCGCGAGCTCGGCTGGACCGGCGCTCCGGCGGGCGAGGTCGCCCTGATCGAGGTCTCGGACAACGGCCCGGGCATTCCGCCGGAACTGAAGGCCAAGATTTTCGAGCCCTTCTTCACCACCAAGGCGGTGGGCGAGGGCACCGGCATGGGCCTGGCCACCGTCTACGGCGTGGTCGAGCAGTCCGGCGGACACATCGCCCTGGAGTCGAAGCCGGGCGAGGGGGCCACCTTCCGCATCTTCCTGCCGGCCTGGACCGGCAAGGTCGAGGAGGAGGCAAGGCCAGCCGCCAGGACCGTCAAGGCCCAGCCGCGCGACCTTTCGGGCGCCGGCAAGATCCTCTTCGTCGAGGACGAGGACGCGGTCCGCGGCGTAGCCGCCCGCCTGCTGCGCGCGCGCGGCTACGAGGTGATCGAGGCCGCCGACGGCGAGGAGGCCCTGGCGCTGGCCGAGGAGAACGCCGGCTCCATCGACATGCTCATCTCCGACGTGATCATGCCCGGCATGGACGGTCCGACCCTGCTGAAGAAGGCGCGCGGCTACCTGGGATCGGCCCCGGTGATGTTCATCTCGGGCTATGCCGAAGCCGAATTCTCGGACCTTCTCGAGGGCGAGACCGGCGTCTCCTTCCTGCCCAAGCCGGTGGACATCAAGACCCTGGCCGAGCGGGTGAAACAGGAACTGCGGCCGGCGGCCTAGCTGTCGAAGCTATGAAGGTTGTTCACCCGAGGGGGTGCTGAGAAGCTGGGGTTGCGAAGCCAACCAGCCCTTAGCGGAGTCCCTCGGATGAACGTGCACAAGAATGCCCGGCTGACGCCATCGGGTCGAGCCTTGCTGGCGGAACGGATCGAGGGGGGCTGGCCGGTGCGGTCCGCGGCGGAGGCGGCGGGGGTGTCGGTGAGGACGGCGCGCAAGTGGCTGGGGCGGCATCGGCTCGGGGGCCAGCGCAGGCATCACGACCGCAGCTCGGCGCCGAGGCGATGTCCGCGCAGGACCGATCCGCGGCGGGTGGCGGAGATCGAGGCCCTGCGCCGCCAGCGGATGACGGGGCCGCAGATCGCCCGGACGCTGGGGATGGCCCGCTCGACCGTCGGGCTGATCCTGCGCCGGCTCGGACTGGGTCGGCTCGCCCTGTTGGAGCCCCGGCCGCCGGTCGTCCGCTACGAGCGCGACCGCCCCGGGGAGATGATCCACCTCGACATCAAGAAGCTGGGCAGGATCAACGGCGTCGATCATCGCTTCACCGGGCGCGGGCCCGGCACACACAACCTCGGCCGGGGCTGGGACTTCCTGCACGTCTGCGTCGATGACGCCTCGCGGCTGGCCTACACCGAGATCCTGCCGTCCGAAGGCCAGACAGACACGGCCGCCTTCCTCCGCCGCGCTACAGCCTGGTTGGCCCGCCACGGTGTCGCCGTCGAGCGGGTCATGACCGACAACGGTTCGGCCTATCGCTCGCGCCTGTTCGCCGAGACCCTGCGCCAGATCGGAGCCCGCCACGTCCGGACCCGGCCCTACACGCCGCGCACCAACGGCAAGGCCGAGCGCTTCATCCAGACCAGCCTGCGCGAATGGGCCTACGCCAGACCCTATGCCTCATCGGACGAACGAGCCGCCGCCATCAGACCCTGGACCGACGACTACAACCTCAGCCGACCCCACGCCGGCATCAAAGGCCTCACCCCATGGACAAGGGTGAACAACCTTCTTGGAAACGACACCTAGCCGTCGAGCGCCGCCAGCCGCTCGGGCGGGGCGTAGCGGCGCACCAGCGGATCCTCGCGGGCCTGGGACAGGATCCAGTCGCGGAAGCGCACGATCTTCGGCGACCGGCGGCGTTCCTCCGGATAGGCGACGAAATAGCCCTCCGAGATCGGCGCCACGTGCTCGAACGGCTGCACCAGCAGCCCGGCCTCGATCTCGCGCCGGAAGAAGATCGGCGAGCCCAGGGCCACGCCCTGGCCGGCCATGGCCGAGGCGACCTCGTACTGCTGCACATCGGCCTGGAAGACCACGCCCGGGTGGCGGTCGGTGACATCGACATCGGTGTCGGCGAACCAGCGCCGCCACCACGCCACGTCGCCGATGCGCGGCGCCCGCAACAGGTCGCGCGGCCCCTCGAGCGCGAGCTGTTCCGCGAGGCCTGGCGAGCACAGGGGCGTGAACACCGAAGGCATCAGCCAGACGGCCTCCAGTCCCGGCCATTCGCCGTTGCCTGACCGCAGGGCGAGGTCGAGGTTCTCGTGCAGCAGGTCCCGCAGTTCCGGCCAGGTGTCCAGCCTGAGCGCGATCTTCGGATTGTCGAGCTGAAACGCCCCGAGCCTGGGGGCCAGCCATTGGCCCGCGAAGGTCTGGATGGTGGTGATGGCCAGGACGCCCTCGTCGGTTTCCACCAGGTCGGAAACGGCGCCGCGCAGCAGGGTCATGGCTTCGGTCGCCGCGCGGCTGAGGCGTTCGCCGGCCGGCGTCAGCGCCACCTCGCGGGGCAGGCGCCTGAACAGCGCCTGGTTCAGCCGCCTTTCCAGCGCCTTCACCTGCCAGCTCACCGCAGCCTGGGTCATGCCGAGTTCTTCGGCTGCGCGCGTGAAGCTGCCGAGGCGGGCGGCGGCCTCGAACACGCGAAAGGCGCTGAGCGGCAGGGATGCGAGCGGATCAGACATAAGCTGTGCTTATGGATACAGCAGGAGAACCGCTTTGTCGAACACGGCTGAAAGACCGATGTTAGCCGCACACCGAAGGCAATTCGCACAACGGTGAACACACGGACCCAGGACCCATGAACGCCTTCAACAGATCCCACCGGCTCGGCGACCTCGGCATGAGCGTCGTCAATGCCATCCTCCTCGCCGGCCTGCCCCTGGCGGCCGTCGCCATCCTCATACAGGCGCTGTGACCATGAACACGATGAACGCTGCCCACATCACTGAACCCCACGGCCTCGCCAGCATCGGCGCCGCCCTCGCCAAGGTCCTGATCCTCGGCGCGGTCGTCCCGGTCGCCGTCGTCGGCCTGCTCGCCCTGGCGCTCTGACGCGCGGGGCTCTCGAAAGGAGGTCTTCCCATGGACTATTTCCATCGCGTGGGCGGCGATACGCCCTTCGGCTGGCTCGCCGCGCTCCAGTCGGCGCTCCGGTCTCGCCCTCGCCCTGCGCCGGCCGCGCCCCTGCGCCTGGCGGCGCCCCGCCCCTCCTGCTGAGGTGCGCTTCATTACCAAGAGTTAAGCGGGGGCCGGGCGCTTGGCGCTTGCCCCCCGTTTCGCCCCCGCTTACCCCTTTCAGCCGCTGAACAGACAAGCTGTGGGGATCCGCCATGCTCGACCGTCGCCGCCTCCTGATGACCGCTGCAGGGGCCGCGGCCCTCGGCGCGGTCTCCACCCGAGCCCTGGCGCAAGCCACGCCCCCGGCCGCTACCGGCGAAGCTGCAAAGCTGAATGCGCTGATGGACCGGGTCTTCCAGACCGAGCTCAGCCTTTCGCCGGAATTCCAGACAGGCCTCGGCATGGACACCGGGCCGAACGCCGCCAACAAGGGCAAGCTGGATGACCGCTCCGCGGAAAACGACCGGCGCGGCATCGAGCGGGCCAAGGGCTACACCCGCGATCTGAAGGCCATCGACCGATCGAAGCTCACCGGCATGGACCGGGTGAACTACGACACGGTGCTGTATCAGACCGAGGTCGGCTTCGAGGGCGAGAAGTTCGGCTATGGCCCGAGCGGCTTCCCGGCGCCTTACTGGGTCAGCCAGCTCGGCGGCGCCTATCGCAACATCCCCGACTTCCTCGACACCCAGCATTCCATCGGCACGGTGGCCGACGCCGAGACCTACCTCTCGCGTCTGGAGGGCTTCGCCGTCGCCCTCGACCAGGAGCGCGCCAAGGCCGCCGCCGATGGGGCCAAGGGCGTGATCCCGCCGGACTTCGCCATCGACCGGACGCTGGAACAGCTGCGCGCGCTGCGTGGCCGGCCAATGGCCGAAAACACACTGGTGCAGTCGGTCACCCGGCGCGCCCGGGAGAAGAACCTCGCCGGCGACTGGGAAGCGCGCGCCGCGAAGATCGTGCAGGAGAAGGTGAACCCCGCGCTGGACCGCCAGATCGCCATGTTCGAGGGCTGGCGTCCGAACGCAGTGCACGACGCCGGCGTGTGGCGGCTGCCGGACGGGGCCGACTATTACCAGTGGGGCGTGAAGCTTAACACGACGACCAACATGACGCCCGACGAGGTCCACCAGATGGGCCTCGAGCAGGTCGCCGAGATCTCGTCGCGCATCGACGTCATCCTGAAGGCCAACGGCTACACGGACGGACCGGTGGGCAAGCGCGTGGCCGCCGCGATCTCCCAGCCGCAGTTCATCTATCCCAACACCGATGAGGGCAAGGAGCAGCTGCTGGCCGACCTGCGCGGCCAGATGGAGCGGGTGAACAAGATCCTCCCGAGCCTGTTCGGCACCCTGCCCAAGTCGCCGCTGGACATCCGCCGCGTGCCGCCCGCTATCGAGGCCGGCGCGCCGGGGGGCTATTACCAGAACGGCACGCTCGACGGCTCGCGGCCCGGCGCCTACTACATCAACCTGCGCGACACCAAGGAGTGGCCCAAGCCGACGCTGCCCACGCTCACCTGGCACGAGGGGTCTCCGGGGCACCACTTCCAGATTTCGCTGGCGCTGGAGGCCCAGGGCGTTCCGATGCTTCGCCGGATCATGGGCTTCGGCGCGTTCCAGGAAGGATGGGCGCTCTACGCCGAGCAGCTGATCGACGAGACCGGCTTCTACGAAAACGATCCATTCGGCCGGGTCGGCTACCTGCAGAGCCTGCTGTTCCGGGCGGTGCGCCTGGTCGTGGACTCGGGTCTGCACCACAAGCGCTGGAGCCGCGAACAGGCGATCCGTTACATGGTCGACACCCTGGGCGACCAGGAATCCAGCGTCACCACCGAGGTCGAGCGCTATTCGGTGTGGCCGGGCCAGGCCTCCAGCTACAAGGTCGGCCACGCCAAGTGGGTCGAAATCCGCGAGAAGGCCAAGGCTCGCCTCGGCGCGAAGTTCGACATCCGCAAGTTCCACGACGCCGGCCTGCTCTCGGGCGCCATGCCGCTCGAGGTGCTGGAGCGGCGGATCGATGACTGGGTCGCCACCCAGGCCTGATCACGACGTTCAGGGCTCCCGGTCGCCGGGAGCCCTTTTTTCTTGAGCCGGGACAAGCTTCTATGCCCCGGAACCGGGAGATTCCGCTGATGATTAACCGCCGCCAGATGCTCTTCGCCGGGGTCGGCGCCGCCGCCTTCGCCACGCCCGCCCTCGCCTGGGCCCAGGGCGCGCCTTCGATGTTCGCACCGAACCCGTCGCTGACGGGCGAGGATGCGAAGCTCGACCGCTTCCTCATCGGGCAGTTCGTCGAGAACATCGATCGCAGCCCGGAGGCCGCGACCAGCCTGGGGATCGACATCGGCCCGCGCTCGGCTCAGCGTTCGCAACTGAACGACCGGTCGATCGAGTTCGTGAAGGCCCGCCGCGCCGAGGCCCCCGGCGAACTCGCCGAGCTCAAGGCCATCGACCGCAACGCTCTGTCGCCCGACTCGAAGATCACCTACGACGTCGCTGAGTTTCAGTTGACCCGCCAGGTCGAACGGGCCCGGTTCCCCTACGGCGGCTACGGCCCCTACGTGGTCACCCAGCAGGGCGGCGCCTACCAGAACCTGCCCGACTGGCTGGACAATCAGCACCCCGTCAAGTCGGCTTCGGACGCCGACGCCTACCTCTCGCGCCTGTCGCAGTTCGGCCGCGCGCTCGACCAGGAGACGGAGCGGGTGCGCCTCGACGCGGCCATGGGCGTGCAGCCGCCCGTCTTCGTGATCGACAAGACCATCGCCCAGCTCACCTCCCTGCGCGATACGGCGGGCGCCAGGTCGAACCTGTCGGCGTCGGTGGAGCGCCGCGCGGGCGAACTGGGTCTCTCGGGTTACGGCGAGCGCGCTGCCCGGATCGTCGATGAATCCATCAGGCCCGCGGCCGGGCGCCAGATCGCCCTGCTGCAGGAGCTGCGGGCGAAGGGAAACAACGACGCGGGCGTCTGGAAACTGCCCGACGGCGAAGCCTACTACGCCCACGCGCTGATGAACTTCGTCACGGTGCCGGCGTCTGCGGAGGAGATCCACCGCATCGGCCTGGAGCAGGTGGCCGATCTGCACAGCCGCATCGACGTGATCCTCAAGAGCCAGGGCCTCAGCCAGGGCACAGTCGGCGAGCGGCTGGCCATCCTCAACACCGACCCGAAGCAGATCTGGCCGAACACGGAGGAGGGCAAGGCCGCCCTCCTGCAGTCGCTCAACGACCAGATGGCCGAGATCAACAAGCGCCTGCCGCGGGTGTTCAACCGCCTGCCCAAGGCGCCGCTGGAGATCCGTCGCGTGCCGCCGACGATCGAGATCGGCGCGCCGGGCGGCTACTACCAGCGTCCGTCGCTCGATGGCTCCCGCCCCGGCGCCTACTACATCAACCTCAAGGACACGGCCGACCGGCCCAAGTGGGGCCTGCCGACCCTGACCCACCACGAAGGCGCGCCGGGCCACCACTTCCAGATCGCCCTGATGCAGGAGACCGGCGAACTGCCGATCTACCGCCGCGTCGGCGGCTTCTCGGCCTACAGTGAAGGGTGGGGGCTTTACGCCGAGCAGGTGGCGGACGAGCTGGGAATCTATGAGAACGACCCCCTCGGCAAGGTCGGCTACCTGCAGAGCTACCTCTTCCGTGCCACGCGCCTGGTCGTCGATACCGGCCTGCACCACAAGCGCTGGACCCGCGAACAGGCCATCGCCTGGATGATGGACAACGCCGCCGAGCCGCCCGGTTCGGCCGAGCGCGAGATCGACCGCTACTGCGTCAACCCCGGCCAGGCCTGCTCCTACAAGATGGGGCAGACGGTGATCTCGAACCTGCGCGCCGAAGCCGAGCAGAAGCTGGGCGCGAAGTTCGACATCAAGGCTTTCCACGACGCCGTGCTGCTCAGCGGCGCGGTGCCGCTGGAGGTCCTGCAGCGCAACGTCCGGGCCTGGGTCGCGACCCACGCCAGACCGCCTCGGGAATGATCAGGGCTGCACGCCCAT
>JAEZEZ010000042.1 GCA_023432855.1 Pseudomonadota bacterium
ATCCTCGTCCTTCGACAAGCTCAGGATGAGGATTTCCTTACGCCGTTGCAGTCGCCCTCATCCTGAGCTTGTCGAAGGACGAGGGCGTGGCGCTGGGCTATGAGAAGGCGATGACCGACGGCTGGGAATTCTGGATCGACCGGGGCGGGACCTTCACCGACGTGGTGGCCCGCGCGCCGGACGGCGCGCTCACCGTGCGCAAGTTGCTGAGCGAGAACCCCGGCCGGTACGAGGACGCCGCCGCCGAGGGCCTGCGCGTCATCCTGGCCGAGGCGGGCGTTCCGGACGCCCCGGTGGCGGCCGTGAAGATGGGCACGACCGTGGCCACCAACGCCCTGCTGGAGCGCAAGGGCGAGCCGGTTGCGCTGGCCATCACGGCGGGGCTGGGCGACGCGTTGCGGATCGGGTGGCAGAGCCGGCCGCGCCTGTTCGATCGCCACATCGTCCTGCCCGAGCCGCTCTATACCGAGGTCGTGGAGATCGACGAGCGTGTGAGCGCCGAGGGCGAGGTGCTGAGGCTGCTGGACGAGGCGAAGGCGCGAAGCGACCTGCAGGCGGCCTTCAACCGCGGCTTTCGCGCCGTCGCCGTCGTGCTGATGCACGGCTGGAAGCACACGGCGCACGAAGCGGCCCTGGGGCGGATCGCGCGGGAGATCGGCTTCAGCCAGGTCTCCGTCAGCCACGAGGTCGCGCCGCTGATCAAGCTGGTGGGCCGCGGCGACACGGCGGTGGTGGACGCCTACCTGTCGCCGGTGCTGCGCCGGTATGTCGATCGGGTGGCGGCGGCGCTCGGCGATACGCGGCTGATGTTCATGCAGTCGAACGGCGGCCTGACCGACGCGCGCGCCTTCCGCGGCAAGGACGCCATCCTGTCGGGCCCGGCGGGCGGCATCGTCGGCATGGCGGCGACGGCGGCCGAGGCGGGCTTCGACCGCGTCATCGGCTTCGACATGGGCGGCACCTCCACCGACGTCAGCCACTACGCCGGGACCTACGAGCGGACCTGGGAGAGCGTCGTCGCCGGGGTGCGGCTGCGCGCGCCGATGATGGACATCCACACGGTGGCGGCGGGCGGAGGGTCGATCTGCGAGTTCGACGGGGCGCGGCTGAGGGTGGGGCCGCATTCGGCCGGCGCCGACCCGGGCCCGGCCTGCTACCGCCGCGGCGGCCCGCTGACGGTGACCGACTGCAACCTGATGCTGGGCAAGATCAGGGCCGAACACTTTCCCGCGGTCTTCGGACCCGGCGGCGAGGAGCCGCTGGACGTCGAGGCGGTGCGCCGCCGCTTCGCCGAGATGGCGGCGGCCGTCGAAAAGGCGACCGGCAAGGGCATGACCCCGGAGGAGCTCGCCGAGGGTTTCGTCACCGTCGCCGTCGAGAACATGGCCCGGGCCATCAAGCAGATCTCGATCCAGCGCGGCTACGATGTCGGCCGCTATGCGCTCGCCTGCTTCGGCGGCGCCGGCGGCCAGCACGCCTGCCTGGTGGCCGATGCGCTGGGCATGGCGACGGTGATGATCCATCCGCTGGCCGGCGTGCTGTCCGCCTACGGCATGGGCCTGGCCGACCTGCGGGTGGTCAGGGAAGAGACGGTAGAGCAGCCGCTGCACGGCGGCGCGGACCTCAACGGCATCGCCGCCCGCCTCGAAGCCGCCGCCCGCGCCGCTCTCGACGACCAGGGCGCGCCGGTCCGCTCCGTCGAAATCATCCGCCGGGCCCAGGTGAAGTACGCCGGCACGGACTCCGCGCTCGAGGTCGCGCTCGGCGCACCCGAAGAGGTCCAGGCCGCCTTCGAGCAGGCCCACCGGCGCCGGTTCGGCTTCATCGCCGAGGACAAGCCGCTGGTGGTCGAGGCGGTGATCGTCGAAGCGGTGGGGAAACCGCCCGATCCCGGTGTTCGCGATACCGATGAACACGTTCGGATTACCGATGATCGGCCCGTTTCGACCGTTCGCGTCCACATGCAGGGCCGTTCGCACGAGGCGCCCGTGTGGCGGCGAGAGGGCCTGCGGGCGGGGGCGGAGATCGCCGGACCGGCCGTCATCGTCGAGGCCACGGCGACCACGGCGGTCGAGCCCGGCTGGGGCGCAAGGGTTGATTCCAAAGGAAATCTCATCCTTCGCCGGACCACGCCGCTCCCCGCCCGGCGCGCCGTCGGCGTCGAGGCCGACCCCATTCTGCTGGAGGTCTTCAACAGCCGCTTCATGGCCGTGGCCGAACAGATGGGCCAGGCCCTGCAGAACACCGCTTACTCGGTCAACATCAAGGAAAGGCTAGACTTTTCCTGCGCCCTGTTCGACCGGGAGGGCGGCCTCATCGCCAACGCCCCCCACATCCCCGTCCACCTCGGCTCGATGGGCGAGTCGATCCGCGCCGTCTGCCGCTCTCGCCTGTCCGGCAAGGATTTGCGGGGGATGAGGCCGGGCGACGCCTACATGCTGAACGCCCCCTACAACGGCGGCACGCACCTGCCCGACATTACCGTCATCACCCCCGTTTTCCTTGACGGGGAAAGGGATCCGGCCTTCTTCGTCGCCGCCCGCGGTCACCACGCCGACATCGGCGGCGTCACCCCCGGCTCCATGCCGCCCGACAGCCGTACGGTGGACGAGGAAGGCGTGCTGATCGACGACTTCCTGCTCATCGACGAGGGCCGCTTCCGCGAGGCGGTAACCCTTACGCTGCTAGGCTCCGGCGACTGGCCCGCGCGCAAACCCGACCAGAATATCGCGGACCTGAAGGCCCAGGCGGCGGCCTGCGCCCGCGGCGCCGAAGCCCTCTCCGAAATGGTCGCAGAATTCGGCCGCGACGTGGTCGAAGCCTACATGGCGCATGTCCAGGCCAACGCCGAGGAGCAGGTTCGCCGCGTGATCGGCCGACTGAAGGACGGGGAGTTCGCCTGCGAGACCGACGACGGCGCGGCGGTGAAGGTCGCCATCCGCGTCGACCGCGAGAATCGCTCTGCCGAAATCGACTTCACGGGAACCAGCCCGCAGCTTTCCAACAATTTCAACGCCCCGCTGTCGATCACCCGCGCGGCGACGCTCTACGTTTTCCGTACGCTCGTGGACGACGACATCCCCCTGAACGAAGGCTGTCTGAAGCCGCTGAAGCTGATCGTGCCCGAAGGCTCGATGCTCAACCCCCGCTACCCGGCGGCGGTGGTGGCCGGCAACGTGGAGACCAGCCAGGTTGTGGTGGACGCGCTCTACGGTGCGCTCGGGGCGCTGGCGGGCTCCCAGGGGACGATGAACAACTTCACCTTCGGCGACGAACGGCGCCAGTACTACGAGACCATCGCCGGGGGATCCGGCGCCGGCCCCGGTTTCGACGGCGCGAGTGCGGTGCAGACCCACATGACCAACAGCCGCCTGACCGATCCCGAAGTGCTTGAGACCCGTTTCCCCGTGCTTCTCGAGCGTTTCTCGATCCGGCGCGGTTCGGGCGGACCGGGCGCGTCTCGCGGCGGCGACGGGGTGGTGCGGCGCATCCGTTTTCGGGAGCCGATGACCGCGGCGATTCTCTCCAACCGCCGCCGCATCCCGCCTTTCGGGCTCGAGGGCGGCGATCCGGGCAAGTGCGGCGAGAACCGTGTCGAGCGCGCGGACGGGACCGTTGAGACGCTGGGCGGGACCGGCCGCCGCCAGATGGCGCCCGGGGACGTCTTCGTCGTCGAGACGCCAGGGGGCGGCGGTTTCGGGAAGGGCTGAGCTCAGCCGAAGCGTTGCAGCAGCAGGCTTCCGACAGCAGCGATCAGAACGCCCCAGACAACTATCGCGGCGATGCGGCCGATGACGCCGCCTAGGGCCTGCGGCGCGGGCCCCGGGGAGCGAGGGGCGGCGGCGGCACGCTTCATGCGGGGCTGAGCCTGCGGCCGGAACCCGCCGTTGGCCTTGCGGCGGGCGGAGGCTGCCTGCGCGATCTCGGCCTTCTGGCGCGCGGCGTCTGCGCGCCGGCGCTCGTCCAGACTCACGATCTTGTCGTCAGGGTCATCCATGGAGAAAGGCATAGCGCCTGAACAGGCGAACGACCACGGTTGTTGCGCCGCCGAGCGCCTAGACCGTCACCTGCTGGCCGAGTTCCACCACGCGGCCCGGGGGGATGTGGAAGAAGTCGGTCGGATTGGCCGCATTCTTCATCAGGAAGATGAACAGCCGGTCCTGCCAGAGCGGCATCCCTGAATGGGTAGAAGGGACCACGGACCGCCGCCCGAGGAAGAAGCTGGTCGACATGATGTCGAACTTCAGCCCCTGCTTCCGGCAGACCCCCAACGCCTTCGGAACGTGCGGGCTTTCCATGAAGCCGTAGGCGATCACGATCTTCTTGAAGTCCGGACTGACGGTCTCCATCGATACCCGTTCGTTCTCGGCCACCCGCGGCGTGTCCGTGGTCTTCACCGAAACGATCACGTTCTTCTCGTGCAGCACCTTGTTGTGCTTCAGATTGTGCATCAGGGCGACGGGCGCGACGTCGGGGTCCGATGTAAGGAAGATCGCCGTCCCGGGCGCCCGGTGAGGCGGCCTTGCCTTCAGCATGGCGATCAGATCGTCCAGAGGAATGGCGTCCTTTCGGGTCTTCTCCGCCAGCAGCTGGGTGCCCTTGGTCCATGTCCACATGATCAGCACCAGCGCCCCGCCCAGCACCAGGGGGGCCCAGGCTCCCTGCGGAATCTTGAGCAGGTTGGACCCGAAGAAGGCGAGGTCGATGGCCAGGAAGGGCGTGATGAAGAGGAGGCTGACCGGCAGGCTCCACTTCCAGAGGCGTCGAACGATGAAGAAAGCCAACAGGCTATCCACCAGCATGGCGCCGGTAACGGCGACGCCATAGGCGCCGGCCAGCTGTGACGAGGTCGGGAACAGGGCCAGCAGCAGCAGGACCCCGACCAACATCAGGACATTGATCGAGGGCACGAAGATCTGGCCGGCCTGGGTTTCGCTCGTGCGCTGGATCTTCATCCGCGGCAGCAAGCCGAGCTGGACCGCCTGCTGGGTGATCGAGAAGGCGCCGGTGATGACCGCCTGGCTGGCGATGACAGTGGCGCAGGTCGCCAGCAGCAGGATCGGCCAGTAAGCGAATTCCGGCGCCATGGCCCAGAATGGGTTGAGCCGCGCCTCGGGGTTGCTGAGCACAAGGGCGCCTTGGCCAAGGTAGTTCAACGTCAGGCAGGGCAGTACGAACCAGAGCCATCCGGCCCGGATGGGGGCTTTTCCGAAATGCCCCATGTCGGTGTAGAGCGCCTCGGCGCCGGTCACCGCCAGGAACACGCTTCCCAGCAGGATGAACCCGAGCACCCCGTTGTCGATCAGAAACATGACCCCGTAGTGCGGAGAGAGACCGCGCAGGATCGACGGATCGTCGAAGATGTGCAGCAAGCCCAGCCCCGCCATCACGAGGAACCACACAGCGGTGATCGGCCCGAAAGCCCTGGCCATGCTGGCCGTGCCCCGTGACTGCACGGCGAAAAGCACCACCAGAATCAACGCGGCGATCGGCACGACCCAAGGCGATATCGCCGCAGGCATGCCGGGAGCCCCGCGCAACCCTTCGACTGCCGACAAGACCGACACCGCGGGCGTAACCACCCCATCTCCATAGAAGAGGGCGGCGCCGCAGACGCCGATGAAGAACACCAGGACTGAACGCCGCCCGATCGCCTTCTGAGCCAGGGACATGAGGGCCAGCGTTCCGCCTTCCCCCTTGTTGTCCGCGCGCATCAGGAAAACGACGTACTTGACCGTGACAACCAGGATCAGCGCCCAGAACATCAGCGACAGGGTGCCCAGCACGGCGAGCTCCGCCGTTCCGCCGGACCTCGATCGTGCGAGCGCCTCGCGCATGGCATAGAGCGGGCTGGTGCCGATGTCGCCGAACACGACGCCGATCGCGCCCACGGCCAAGCCGAGGAAAGCCTTCCCGGACGGCGGTGTGTGTCCGTGGGAAGGGCTTGCGATGTTCGGATCGGCCTCGGTTTCTGGCGCCGGCTCGCTGGACGAACGTTCGGCGCCGGGGAGATCCCCGGACATTCAATCTCTCCGGGCGCTGGCCGTCGGGCCTGCCCTGCTGCGGGCGCGGCTGTTACGCCCTTTTTCCGGTCGATTCAATCCGGAGGGGTCTCGCCCTCTAGGAACCTCGCGGTGACAGGCTTACTTTTCGCCCATGTCCGAAAGCCAACGCTTTCCCGTCGCCGTTCATGCGCTCGTTTATCTCGCGCACAAGGGGGCTTACTCGCCGGCCCAGGCGGTTTCGAGCGCCTGTCTGGCTGCGTCGATGCCGACCAACCCTGTCGTGGTGCGCCGGGTGACCTCCCTGCTCGGGAAGGCCGGGCTCATCGGCGCTCGCGCCGGGGCGGGCGGTGGAGCCTGGCTCAAGCAGAGGCCGGAGGCGATCACCCTCGACCAGGTGCTGCGCGCGGTTCACGGCTGCGCGCACCTGGGGATGCCGCCGCCCGGCGCCAAGGGCTGTCCCGTAGGAGAGAAGATTCCTCGCGTGGTGGCGTCCGCGATCAAGGCCGCGGATGAAGCCGCGGCAGAAAGGCTCTCGCGCCTGAGCGTCGCGGATCTGCTCGCGCAGATCGAGCCCGCCGCCGCTTGAACCGGAAGGGCCTCCGTGCTGGTTAGGGGGCGCCCTACGGAGTTCGTCGTGCCGTGACCCGCCGCCTCTGTCTGATCACCGGAGCCTCCGCCGGCATCGGCGCCGCTTTCGTGCGCACCTATGCGGCCCATGGCTGGGACGTCGCGCTGACCGGTCGACGGGCCGAACGCCTGCATCAGATCGCCGACGAGGTGCGCATGCGCTTCGGCGTAGAGACCTTGGTCCTGCCTGCCGATCTTGCAGAGCCTTCGGCCCCGGAAAAACTGTTCTCGGATATTGAAGGCCATGGCCGCGTCGTGGACGCACTGGTCAACAATGCGGGGTTCAGCAACACGGGCGGGTTCGTTCCGAGTGCCTGGGCGGACCACCGCAGGTTTCTGCAGGTGCTGATGCTTGCGCCGGCCGAACTCGCGCATCGCGCGCTGCCCGGGATGCTCGAGCGGCGCTTCGGGCGCATCGTCAACGTCTGTTCAGTGGCCGGGCTGCTGCCGGCGACCGGAGGCGACACACTCTACGGACCCACGAAAAGCTGGCTCATCAAGTTTTCCCAGGGCCTGCACCTGGAAGTTCGCGACCAGGACGTTCACGTCTCGGCGCTCTGCCCGGGATACACCTACTCCGAGTTCCATGACGTCAACGGATCGCGTGCGCGTCTCAGTCAGGCTGTGCCCGAATGGCTCTGGATGGGCGCTGACGAGGTGGCGGAGGCTGGTTATGAAGCGGCGGAAGCCAACCGTCCCGTGTGCGTCCCTGGCGCGCCCTACAAGACGGTCGCTGCCCTGCTCAAGGCGCTGCCGGATGAGTGGACGTTGCAGCTGACCGCTCGCCACGCAGAGCGGCTCGGCCGCATCTGACGGTAGGCGGGACCTTTCAGTGTCCGACGGGGTTAGTGATCGTCGGCAGGATCAGCCCTTGAGTCGCTTCGCCGATGCCGGAAAGAATGAACTGGACGGCCAAAGCGCACAGGATAAGCCCCAGCACCCGCACGACGATGGCCATGCCGATGCCGCCGAGGAGCCGAGAGATCGGACCAGTGAGTGCGAATATCAGCATGATGGCCAGCGCCGCGGCGGCGATCGCCGCCAGACCCACGGCTGTCCCCTGAGCGCCAAACCGTGCTGCATCGCCGGCCTGGATGATCACCGCCGAGATGGCGCCGGGTCCTATCAGCAGGGGCATCCCGAACGGCACGATCAGGCGCTCGAAACGACGGCGAGCATAAGCCCGCACGGCGGCGCGCGTATCGCCAGGCTCGACGCCTGGCGCCGTCGCCGTCCCCAGATCGGGGTCTGCGAAATGGTTCATGAAATCGCTGCGGGTCATGTCCAGCCCGAGCATGAACAGCAGCACGCCCCCGGCGATTCTGAACGCTGGCAGGGTGATCCCGAAGAATTCCAGCAAGGCCAGCCCGCTAAGGTAGAAGAAGGCCAGGAAGCCCGCTGCGAACAGGGCGATATAGAGGGCGATCGTCCGCCGCTGGGCCGCCGTCGCGGTCGCCGTCGCGGCCGCGAAGATCGGAATGTTGCCGATCGGGTCCGTCAGCGCGAACAGCGCGACGAAGAAGTTGACGCCCAGATTCAGCAGGTCCATCCCAGCCCCCCAGCCTCTCACCCGACGGCCAGTTCCCGCCTTTCTGGACTGCAGGCCTGTCGTCTGCAACGGACAAGACCATGACCGCCGACCCGCGCCTGATCGTCGCCCTCGATTTTGACAGCGCCGACGCCGCGCGGCGGCTGGTCGAGGCGCTTGGGGATCGGGTGTCTTTCTACAAGGTCGGCCTGACGCTGCTCGCCCGGGACGGCGGCGCCGTGGCCAGGGACCTGAAGGCGGCCGGCAAGCAGGTGTTCCAGGACTGGAAGCTTCACGACATCGGGGCCCAGGTGGAAGGCGCGGCTCGGGCGATCGCCGCCGACGGCGGCGCCGACCTGCTCACGGTGCATGCCGAGCCGCAGGTAATGAGGGCCGCTGTCGCGGGCCGCGGTGATTCCGGGACCCTCATCGTCGGGGTCACGGTGATGACCAGCCTGACAGACGCGGATCTGCAGGAGATGGGTTACGGCGCTCGCGCGGCGGAACTGGTCGAAAGGCGTGTCTCCCAAGCCATCGAATGCGGTCTCGACGGCGTCGTCGCAAGTCCTCTGGAGGCCGCGCGTGTCCGTGAGATCGCCGCCGCGGCCGCGCGGCCCAAATTCCTGATCGTGACCCCCGGCGTACGCCCGACCGGCGCCTCGGCGGATGATCAGCAGCGCACGGCGACACCCTCCGGGGCTCTTCGGTCAGGCGCCACTCACCTGGTGGTCGGCCGCCCGATCACGGCCGCCACCGAACCGCAGTCGGCGGCGTTGGCGATCCTCGAGGAAATGGCATCCGCCTAAGGGTTAGCAGCGGCCGCAACCGCCTCCCTCATGACCGCGCCGCCCGCCGCGCGCGCCGGCGAAGGCTCCAGCACGAGCGCCGGCGGAGGCCGAGGCGCTCGCGGTGGCGTTACCACCGCCGCCGCTGGACCACATGACCGGGCCCTCACCCTCGACCCCGCCGGTCAGCCCCCCCATGAAGAAACTCGCCGGGAGGCGGAGATCGTCCAGCCGATGACGGCGGATGTAGGCGTACTCCTCACGCCGGGACCAGGAGGTCGACTCGGCGCGCCCTTCCGCGACTGAATAGGCGTAGAACCGGCGCTGATAGGCGAACGGCGCATACCGCGTATCGATCTCGTATCCGTAGTCACCCGAGCCATAACCGCCCCGATAACCGTCGGAATAGGCGTGCTCGTCCGAGTAGCTGCGGGCGTATCCGGGATCCCGATCGCTGTAGGGCGACTCGTCCACATAGGCCCCCCCGACGTAGGCGGAGCGACTCGACGTGGAACTGCGGCTTGAATAGGCCGACCCGCCCCGGGCGGAGTAGCTCCGGTCCACGTAGCCGCCGGAGTTGTAGTAGACGTCGCCGCGATCGCCGTGGGGTCGTGGGTAGGGCTCGGCAGCATAGTACGGGCCCTCGTAGCGCGAGGCTTCACGATAGCCGTCGTAAGGATCGGGCGCCTCATACTCCGAGCCGCTCTCATAGTAGGCCGGCGGTGCGTCGGCGGGATCCGCATAGTCCTCGTCGCTGTAGGCGTAATAGGGATCGACTTCCCCGGTCGTGTAGCCGGGGGGCATGCCGTACGGATCGGGTTGCCCGTAGGGTTGTGCGGCGGTCGCGCCGGCGCAGAGCGCTCCGGCGGCGATGGCGAAAGCAATCGCGCGGATCATGGCCTGGTGTCCTGCCTCTGCGGCCACTCCGGCCGCTTGCCGGGATGCTAGGCCAACCGGCCGTCCTGTCGGACTCCTTGCGCCCGTTAAGGGAAAATTAACCCTAGAATTCAGCCGTGCAGCGCCAAGCTTGCCAGCCGAGGGTCAGAAGTCGACCGCGACGCCCTTGCGTTCCCAATCGCCGAAGCGGGTCGGTTCAGGCCCCTTGGGACCGCCATCCTCTGCCGGAGCCTTGTGAACCGCTTCGGCGATCGCCTCGGCGCGGCGCTGGGCTGCTTCTTCCAGCGCCCTTCGCGCCGCTGGCGACAGGGCCTTGCCGGGTGCGGCGTTCTCGACTTCCGGTTTCGGCGGGTCCTGGGTCATGAAGGTCTTGAGCGGCAATGAAGCTGACGCCACATATCGTGACGCCATGAACCACCTCAAGACCTTCATTCTCCTGGCCGCCCTGACGGCCCTCTTCGCCGGTGTCGGCTACCTGATCGGCGGAGCCGCGGGTATGCTGATGGCGATCGTCTTCGCCGGTGCGATGAACCTCATCGCCTACTGGAACGCGGACAAGATCGTGTTGCGGATGTATCGGGCTCAACCGGTCGACGAGACCCATCCCGACCCGGCTATCCGTCGTTACGTACAGGATGTGTATGAGCTGGCGGACCGCGCAGGTCTGCCCCGCCCGGCGGTGACCGTGATCGACAACCCCCAGCCAAACGCCTTCGCCACCGGCCGCGACCCGGCCCACGCCGCAGTGGCGGCGACAAGCGGACTGCTTTCGATGCTTACGCCGCAGGAGGTGCGCGGCGTCATGGCCCATGAACTGGCCCACGTGAAGAACCGTGACACCCTGACCATGACCATCACGGCCACAGTGGCCGGTGCGATTTCAGCGCTCGCCAACTTCGCCCTTTTCTTCGGCGGCGGTCGCGACCGGGAAGGCGGCGGTTTCATCGGGGCGCTCGCTCTTGCGCTTCTTGCTCCCATGGCGGCGGGCCTGGTTCAGATGGCCATAAGTCGGACGCGCGAATACGAAGCCGATCGGATCGGCGCCGAGATTGCGGGCGATCCGCATGCCTTGGCCAGCGCGCTACAAAAGATCGAGCGCTGCGCGAGCGGCGTGGTCAATGTGGAGGCGGAGCGCAATCCGGCGACGGCGCACATGTTCATCATGAACCCCCTTTCGGGGCGGGGCGGGGACAGTCTCTTTTCGACCCACCCGAATACGGACAACCGGGTCAGGGCGCTGATCGACCTGGGCGCGCGAATGGGGATGCGGCCGCAGGCCTCCTCCGGCGCGGCTTCCAGCGTGGTGCCAGTCACGGGCGTCCGGCCTGCGGGCCCCTGGGGCTAGCGCTTCAGCAGACCCGACGCCCCTCCCGAAGCATTCGCGCGGTGAGGCGCTCATTCTGGTCGGGCGTCAGCAGCCGGCGAAGTTCGGGGAAGATCTCCTCTTCCTCCTGCACCATGTGCGCCTCCAGTTCGCCGCGTACGCTGCGCACGCGCCCCTTCCATGACGGGTGGTCGGCCGCCAGATCTTCGAGTTCGTAAAGAGTGGTGCGAACATCAGCATGTTCGGCCGCCAATTGGACGGCGGGGATGTCGAGCCCCGCGATCCGCAACGCCGGATAAAGGACGTTCTCTTCCTGCACGGCGTGGCGGGTAAGAGCCTGGCGTATCTTCTCGAGCAACGCGAGGCGCCGCGCCTTGGCGGAGGGCGCCGTGCCCTCCAGGCGCTCGAACAGTTCCAGCACAACAAGATGTTCGGTCTTCATGATAGCGAACCAGTCCCCCGCGAGCGGCTCGGCCACCTTCGCTATCCCGCGCGCGCCTGCAGTGGCGGCGAGTCCGGCCGCAAGGCCCACAGCCGCCGCCGCGCCGGCCAGCGCGAACCCGGTTCGGGCGTCTGCTCTTGGCTGCTTCATTCTCGGGTTCCTTGGACTGTTGCCATAATCCGCTCCCATCGCTGCGGTTCCTCGCGGCTTGTGGGGTTCAGAAAAATCGACCACTGAGCCCCCATGAGCACCGATGTGACCGCCGCGGACCAGGATCCGGGCCTGCCCGCGCGGATCGCGGCCCTCGACCTGATGCGGGCGGCCATGGCCCGCCGCGGCGGGCTCGACGAAGCGCTGAACCTTCCGGGGTTCCGCAGGCTATCCGTCCAGGAGCGCGCCTTCGCCCGGGCGCTGGCCATGGCGGCGCTTCGTCATCATGGCCGGATCGAGCGTGCGCTGGAGGCCCGGCTTGAAAAGCGTCCGCAGGTGGCGGTGATGGACCTGCTGCACCTCGGCGCCGCGCAGCTCTACGCCATGGACACGCCGGACTTCGCCGCAGTTGCGACGACGGTGAAGCTGGCGGAGCGCGAGGGGGCCACGCGACCGTTCAAGGGCTTGATCAACGCCGTTCTGCGCGGACTGATCCGCAAGCCGGTCGGGACGCCCCCTCCAGAAGCAAATGTGCCCGACTGGCTCTTCCAGCGCTGGAAAGCACAGTACGGAGAGGAGACGGCCCGCGCCGTGGCCGCTGTAGTGACTGAGGAGCCGCCCACGGACCTGACACCCCGCGATGCCCATGAAGCCAGTGCGCTGGCGGACGAACTCGGCGCGGAGGCGCTGCCGGGCGGCTCACTGCGGACCCGACGCAAGGGAGATGTGGCGGCCTGGCCGGGCTTCGTGGGCGGGCGCTGGTGGGTGCAAGACGCGGCGGCGGCGGCGCCGGCGCGCCTGCTCGCCCCCCGCGCCGGCGAAACGGTCGTCGACCTCTGCGCCGCGCCTGGGGGAAAGACGTTGCAGCTGGCCGCCGCGGGGGCCGCAGTGGTCGCCGTCGATCGGTCCGCCAATCGCCTGAGGCGTCTCGAGGACAATCTGGCCAGAACCGGACTGACGGCGGAGGTCGTGACGGCCGCCGCCGAGTCCTGGGACGACCCCCGCAGCTTCGACGCCGTCCTCCTGGACGCTCCCTGCACGTCGACCGGCACATTCCGACGAAACCCCGACGTCCTCTGGGGCTCCCGCCCGGGCGACATCGGAAAGCTGGCGGACGTGCAGCATCGTCTTCTGGATGCCGCCGCCGCGCGGGTCAAACCGGGTGGGCGGCTCGTCTACTGCGTCTGTTCGCTGGAGCGTGAAGAGGGGGAGACCCAGGCGCTGGCGTTTCTGCGCCGTCATCCGGATTTCGTCACCGCCCCCGCCGTCGCGGCGGATGTGGGCGCGCCTGAGGAGGCCCTCACACCCGAGGGCTGGCTTCGCATCCTGCCTTGCCAGTGGGGGGAACGGGGAGGTCTCGACGGCTTCTTCGCCGCGCGGTTTGATCGGGCGCGATGATCCGGCGCCTTGCCGCCCCGCCTCTCGCGCCGTAAGTCCCGACCATGCCTGCCGCCCCCCTGATCTGCCCTTCCATCCTGGCCAGCGATTTCGCGCGTCTCGGCGAGGAGGTCTCCGCCATCGAGGCCGCCGGCGCCGACTGGGTCCATGTCGACGTGATGGACGGCCACTTCGTTCCGAACCTCACCATCGGTCCCGATGTCGTGAAGGCGCTGCGCCCGCATGCGACAATCCCGTTCGACGTGCATCTGATGGTCGCCCCGGTCGATCCGTGGCTCGAGGCATATCGCGATGCGGGGGCCGACTATCTAACCGTGCACCCTGAAAGCGGCCCGCATCTCCACCGCACGCTCGGCCGGATCCGCCAGCTCGGTGCAAAGGCCGGGGTGGTGCTCAATCCCGGTACTCCGCTCAGCGTGCTCGACTGGGTGATCGAGGATGTCGACCTCGTGCTGCTCATGTCGGTGAACCCCGGGTTCGGCGGACAGAGCTTCATTCCGTCCGCACTGCGAAAAGTCGAGGCTGCGCGGGCCATGCTCGACCGGATCGGGTCGCCGGCCGTGCTTCAGGTAGACGGGGGCGTAAAGGCGGAGAACGCCAGGGCCTGCATCGATGCGGGCGCCACGGCGCTTGTGGCGGGCACCGCCGTTTTCAAGGGCGGCCGGGACGCCTATGCGGCGAACATTCGCGCCCTGAAAGGCGGCTGAGATAGCGCCCGCTCCCGAAAATACGCCGCTTCTGGGCCCAACTCCCGTTCGCCTGCCGCGGATGCTGTGGCTCCAGGCTGCCGGACGCATCGCCGCCCGTCAGGGCATGATCGAAGGATTTGGCGCGCCGGGCTACGGCCTGACCCTCGCCTGGCCGCGTACCGAAGGCTTCGCCGCAGCGCCACGCGATCACCGCCCTGTCGACGCCGCCATTGGTCGGGCCATTCTGAGCGGCCGGTTCGTCTTCGCGGGCGCGCTGCTGGACGCGCCAACGCCGCAGGATCCCTGGCAACGGCCAAGCCCGAGCCGGGCGTTCGCCGTCGAACTTCACCGCTTTGCCTGGCTGCCGCACCTGTTGGCTCTCGGAGATCCCGGGATACAGGAGGCGCTCCGCCTGACACTCGCCTGGCGACATGTGTTCGGCAGCTGGTCGCCCTTCGCGTGGGGACGCGAAACCCTGCCCCGTCGCGTCTATAACCTCGCATGCGCTTCGCGCCGCCTTGTCGCCGTGGGCGACGAGGCCCAGGCCGTCGCCCTCGCCGATCTGCTGGCGCGGCAGGCGCGGCATCTCCTGCGTTTGCCCGACGATCCGGCCTGGGCGGCCGAGCACACTGCGGCAGGGGCGATCGCCGGGACCGCGCTCGCCGGAAAGGCCGGTGAGAAGTTGCTGGCCCGCGCCATGCCACGCTTGCGGCGGGCGTTGGAGCGAACCGTGGCGCCTGATGGCAGCCATGCTTCACGCAACCCCGAAGCGGCGATGGAGCTGCTCCTGGATCTGCTCACCCTCGACGACGCCCTGCTGCAACGGGGCGAAGCCGCGCCGGTCGAGCTCACGCGCGCCGTCGACCGGCTAACACAGGCCCTTCGTCTCCTGACGCTCGGCGACGGAAGGCTCGCCTGCTTCCAGGGCGGCGAAGCTTCGACGGTTGTGCGCGTGTCCGCGGCTCGCGCTCATGACGACGTGGAAGGAGAGACTCCCGCGTCACTCCCGGACGGACGCTATCAGCGTCTGCAAGGCGGGCTTCTTCAGGTGATCGCGGACGCCGGCCCTCCGGCGCACGGGCCCTACGCTGTCACCGCCTGCGCGCAGCCGCTCGCCGTTGAGGTCGTTTGCGGCAAAGACCGGCTGATCACCAACGCGGGGTGGAGCGAGAGGGAACCGGAACGCCAAGGCTTCCGACTGACCGCAGCAGGCAGCACGCTGACGCTGGGTGAGACATCGGTGCTGGAGCCGCTCCACGGCCGCCTTTCGCGGATCCTCGGCCCACGGCTGGAAGGTCCGCCCTTGCGCGTCGAAAGCCGCCGTCACGACGCGGACGACGCCCGGTGGCTTGAACTCGCCCACGACGGCTGGACGCCGCGCTTTGGGCTGACACACGAGCGTAGGCTGTTCGTCGATGTGCGCGCCGACGAGCTGAGGGCCGAGGATCAACTGGCGCCGGCGCCGGGCGCCAAGCCCAGAGTGCTGGCGGCGCCGTATGCGGCGCGTTTCCATCTTCACCCGGCGGTTCAGGTGAGTCAGGCCCGCGACCGGAAGAGCGTCCTGCTGCGGGGGCCCTCCGGCCGAGGCTGGTGGTTCCGCAGCGACGCGGCTGAGGTCACCGTGGAGCCTAGCGTCTGCTTCGAGAACGGCCTTTCCCGAAAGACCGCGCAGATTGTTCTGCGGGGGGTGGCGCGCACCGACGGCAAGACGCGAATCCGCTGGAAGATTGCGCCGGCGGGCGCGCCCGGCGAGGGCGTGGGCGGCTGAGCCTTCCCCCGCTGCGCCAGCGGTGCTAACCGGCCCGCGCTCTCCCGACCGCTCTGGAACCTGCCCATGCCCGCCGCGCCCGATTTCCCCGCCCCTCCCGATCGCATCCAGCCGCGTCGAGCGCTCATCTCGGTGTCTGACAAGTCTGGCCTGGAAGAAACGGCCCGTATTCTTCACCGGCTGGGCGTCGAACTGATCTCGACCGGGGGGACCCGCGCGGCGATTGCGGCTGCCGGGATCCCGGTCGTGGACGTGTCGGAGGTCACCGGCTTTCCCGAGATGATGGATGGCCGGGTGAAGACGCTGCATCCCAAGGTTCACGGCGCACTGCTGGGAGTCCGGGACGCCGGCGAGCACGCCCGCGCCATGGAGGAGCACGGGATCGAAGGGATCGACGTCATCTGGATCGACCTCTACCCCTTCGAGGCGACGGTCGCCTCGGGCGGCGGCTCCGAAGCCTGCATCGAGAATATCGATATCGGCGGCCCCGCCATGATCCGCTCGGCGGCCAAGAACCACGGCTATGTGGCGGTCTGCGTCGATGCGGACGGGGTCGCCGAGGTCGTTGAAGAACTGCAGGCGGGCGGAAGCACCTCCCTTGAACTGCGCCGCCGCCTGGCGGCTCGCGCGTTCGCGCGGACGGCCGCCTATGACGCGGCGGTTTCCGGTTGGTTCGCCGGCCATGTCGGGGACAGCACCCCGCGGCGCAAGACCGTGGCCGGCCAGCTGGTGCAGACGATGCGCTATGGCGAGAACCCTCACCAGACGGCCGCGTTCTATCGCACTGGCGAGGCGCGGCCGGGGGTGACGACCGTCCGCCAATTGCAGGGCAAGGAGCTCAGTTACAACAACGTCGCCGACACCGACGCCGCCTTCGAACTCGTGGCCGAGTTCGATCCGTCGGCCTCGGCCGCCTGCGTCATCGTCAAGCACGCCAATCCCTGCGGCGTGGCCATCGGCGGGTCTCTGGAAGAGGCCTATCGCAAGGCCCTCGAATGCGATCCGGTCTCCGCGTTCGGCGGCATAGTCGCGGTCAATCGGCGCCTGGACCGGGCGGCGGCGCTGAAGATGGTGGAGATCTTCACCGAGGTTGTCGTGGCGCCGGAGGCGGACGAGGACGCCGTCGAAGTGTTCGCCGCCAAGAAGAACCTGCGGCTGCTGGTGACCGGGGGGCTGCCCGACCCGTTATCGCCCGGCGAGGTGTTCCGCTCGGTGGCGGGCGGCTTCCTGGTGCAGGGCCGCGATCAGAGCCGCATCACGCCTGCCGATCTCAAGATTGTCACCAAGCGGCAGCCGACCGATGACGAGGTCCGCGACATGCTGTTCGCCTTCACCGTGGCCAAGCACGTGAAGTCGAACGCCATCGTCTACGCCAAGGATGGGCGCACGGCGGGTATTGGCGCGGGCCAGATGAACCGTCGCGATTCCGCGCGCATCGCGGCTCTGCGCGCCAAGGAGGCGGCGGACGCCCTGGGCCTGAAGGAATCGCTGGCGAAGGGCTCGGCCTGCGCGTCGGAGGCCTTCTTCCCGTTCCCGGATGGACTGCTCGAGGCCGCATCGGCCGGGGCCACGGCGGTGATCCAGCCGGGGGGCTCCATGCGCGACGCGGAGGTGATCGCCGCAGCCGACGAAGCGGGTCTGGCCATGGCCTTCACCGGCGTTCGGGTTTTCCGGCACTAGGGCCCTCTCCTCGACGCCCGCGGGCGAACAGGTTACCGCTGGTCACCTGGACCTGGAGGCATGATGGACACGGTGGCCGAGCGATGGGCGCAACTTGAGCCCCACGTCCATGTGTTCGGGCCCGAGGACGACCGGGCCCGGCCGACCGTGCTGCTCTTCCATGGCTGCGGGGGCCTGCGTCCTCACCTGCCCCGTTATGCGGAAGGCGCGGTGGAGGCGGGCTGGCGGGTCGTCGTCGTGGACAGCTACGCGCCCCGCAACTGGGGTCGGGAGTTCACCCTCGCCTTTGTGTGCACGGGACTGAGGTTCCAGGGGCGCGAGCGCGCCGCCGATGTGCTGGCCGCGATATGGGGCGTGGCGCAACGGCCGGACGTGGACGCCGCCACGGTGGTGCTGGCCGGGTGGAGCCACGGCTCGTGGGCGATCATGGACCTGATGACCATGGACGTGGCCAATGCCGCAGAGGCCGGACTGCGCGACGCGCCGACCGACGCGCTGGCGGGCGTGAAGGGGCTTTTCCTGGCCTATCCCTACGCCGGATATCCGGCGCTGAGCCGCAACCGGGCCTGGCGCGTGCGGCCCAGGACGCTGGCGGTCATCGCGCGCCGCGATCACGTCACCTCCCACTGGGCGGCGAACCGCCTTTATGAGCGGCTCCGCGAGGATGGCGTCGAGGTGGAGACCTGGAGCGTCGACGCCACCCACGCCTTCGACGAGCCGACCGGCATCCCCCCGATGCGCCACGACGCCGAACTGGCCGCGGAATCCATCGGACGGTTCCAGCGGTTCCTGCAGTCGATCGCGCCTCAGGCCGAGAGCGCCGCCGCCTAGGCGCTGGCGTTGAACACCACCTCGCCGCGGCCGAAGTCGAAGGTGATGGAGGTGAAGAGGGCCAGGGTGTCGGCGCCGATCAATACGGCGGGGGTATCCTCCAGCCCCCAGATGCGGAAGGCGTGCAGGTCCGAGAAGATGACCGGGAGGTTCACCAGGGCGTGCTCGCCCATGCTGAGCGAGCGCAGCACGGCGAACTCGCCATAGGCGGTCTGGCTCGTCACCGAGAAGATCGGCGCGCGCAGCTCCTCCTGGGTCAGGCTGAGCTTGCGGGTCCGTGCGAGGCGCTTCAGGGCCGAGTTGCCGACCGTCGCCTGCGAACCGGAGTCCAGCACGGCGGTGACCGGGGCCCCGCCCGCGCGGGCCGTGACCAGGGTCAGCTGCCCGTTGCGGTACCGGGCCGGGACGATCGCGCCGGGCCGGTTGCTGTCCCGCGTCAGGCGCGACCCCTGGTAGGGCCGGGGGCGCGAGCGATAGAGGCGCAGCCGCCGCCGGCGGAAGTCCATCTCGACCGTGCGCCCGCCCAGGGCGTTCAGGCCGATGAGCCCGTCGGCCCCCAGACGCCGCCCCGCCAGAACCGGCATCTCGATGTCGCGGGTGACGATCCCGCCCACGGCGAAGCGGGACACGCGGGCGGTGTCGACCCGTTCGACGCCGGCGATGCCGTGCAGGTCGACCGGCTCCCCGGGTTGCAGTCCCAGTTCCTCGGCAAGCTCGCGGGCGATGACCGAGTGGGTGGCGCCGGTGTCGACGACGAAGGGGCGCGGGCCGCTGTCCTCGACCCAGGCCTTGCCGATCATCCTCAGCCTCGGGTCGAAGCCCGTGGCGATGTCGATCGGGGCCTCGTCGGGCGCGACAGCCCGGGCCAGGGCCGCCGCCGGCGCCGCGGCCCAGACCCCCAGTCCCGCCGTGAGCATTCGCCGTGTCAGCACGACTGCGCTCCTTCCCGAAGAGCAGCGTCCGCGCCAATTCGGGCGCGATTGTGGCGGCTTCAGGCCCGCAGGGCGAGCAAGGCGAAGCTCGCCAGCCAGTGCTCCCCCATGTAATCGCCGGTCACGTGAGGCAGGGCGGCCTCCAGGTGCCGGTCGGTCGCGTCGATCGCCCTGCCCCGCACGGGCGAACGGTCGGGCAGGGCGGCGGCGATCCCGCGCCAGCACCAGGCCCGCGACAGGTTCAGGCCGTCCAGGTGCGCGATCTTCCCGTCGGTCCGGTCGGAGACCACGGCGGGCTCGAACAGGGTCGCCGGCTCCCCCTTGCCCGCGCGCGGCAGGAAGCCCGCGAACCAGTCGCGGAACTCGGCCTCGGGCAGCAGGCGGCGCATGCACTCCGCCTCCATCAGGGCCGGCGACAGGAACTCGTCCTGGGACGGCTCCCACGCCTGGCAGTCGCGGTCGCGCCCGTACCAGGCCAGCGCCTTGCTGCGCAGCAGGTCCGCCAGCCTCAGGTCCCCCGTCCCCTCGGCGTAGTCTATGGCCAGCCGAAGGGCGAAGGCGGTGTTGTAGTGGGTCCCCACCCGCACGGGGTAGGTCGCCAGCGGCAGGAAGGTCAGGAACCGGTCGGCGAAGGCGTTGGCCAGCGGCTTCAGGGCGCGGGCCCAGCGGCGGCCTTCGGCGCTGCCGTGCCGGTCGAGCTCGGCCTGCAGCATCAGCAGCCAGGCCCAGCCGTACGGACGCTCGAAACTGCGGCTCTCGGGCCGCTTCATGTAGGCCAGCTCGACCGCCACATTGGCTTCGGTGAACAGGGCGTCGGCCATGGCCTGGATGCGGTCGGCCTCGGGCAGATCGGGGAACAGGCGGTAGCAGGTGAACAGGGTCCACCACCCGTGCACGCAGGAGTGCCAGTCGAAGCTGCCGTAGAAGATCGGGTGCAGCGCCCGTGGCCCCAGGACGTCGTGGGGCCCCGCCATGACGTGGTCGAGCTTGTGGGGGTATTCGCGCGTCACGTGGCCGAGCGCCGTGGAGGCGAAGATCGAGGCGTGGGAGAGGTCCAGACGGCTCATCGGAAGGCCAGCCAGTACATTAGGGCGATGTTGGCCGCCAGCAGCGGCAGGGCGGTGGGGATCTGGGCGCGGATGACCCCGTTCAGCGCCGCGTTGCGGTCCGGCAGCTCCAGCAGGTTGGCCGGCACCACGTTGAAGTTGGCCGCCATGGGCGTCATCAGGGTCCCGCAGAACCCCGCCAGCATGCCGATGGCCCCGACCACGGCCGGGTCGCCGCCGAACTTCTGGATCACGAAGGGCAGGCCCACGGCGGCGGTCATCACGGGAAAGGCGGCGAAGGCGTTGCCCATGATGATGGTGAACAGGGCCATGCCGACACAGTAGGCGGTCACCGCCACCAGCGCCCAGTCCATGGGCACGGCCGCGGTCACCAGTCCGCCCACCACCTCGCCCACCTGGGCCGCCAGGAAGACGGCGCCCAGGCAGGCCAGCATCTGGGGCAGCAGCGAGGCCCAGCCGATGGAGTCCATCAGTCGCCGCCCCTCCTGCAGGGGCGCCAGCACCGGCGGCCGCAGCCAGGCCATGGCGATGGCCAGGGCGATGACGCAGCCGAGGCCCAGCGCGATCAGGGTGTACTGCTTCTCGGCGATGATCGCCCGCAGCAGGTCGCCCGGCGCCTCGAACAGCGCTCCGCGGATCGCCTCCAGCGTGGCGGGCAGCTCGACCTGGGTGTGGGCCAGCGTGCCCAGCACGGCGACCGCCGGGATGATCAGCGCCGGCGCGAACAGCCAGTTACGCCGCCGTTCCGCCGAGGCGAGGCGCTCTGCGGCGTCGGTGGACGCGCCCTGGCCGCGGCCCAGCAGGCCGAACCCGCCGACGCCGACCAGGGCCATCACCAGCACGCCGTTGCCCAGATCCCCGAACAGGTCGCCGAACAGCATGGACAGGGCGATCAGGCCCCAGAAGGCCGCGTTGCCCAGGCGCTTCGGGTTGGTCCGGTCAAGCAGGCTGAGCACGGCGAAGGCCGCGAACATGAGGCCGACGACGACATAGATCCAGCCGATGGTGATCATGCCCGGCCCTCCGCGTCAGCGGCGGGCGCGGCCTCGGTCTCACGCTTCAGCCGGGCGTCCAGCCGCGCCAGCCGGAAGCCGTGGATGAGGAAGGCGCAGATGGCCGTCGGGATGGCCCAGACCGCCAGCTGCAGCGGCTCCAGCACGATGCCGTACTGTTCGAGGAAGCCCTTGATCAGCAGGATCGACGCTATGGCGATGAAGATGTCCTCGCCGAAGAACAGGCCGACGTTGTCGGTGGCGGCGGCGAAGCTGCGGATGCGGAAGCGCACGCTGTCGGGGATGGGGCCGAGCTTCGTCTCGGCCGCGGCCTCGGCCATGGGGGCGATCAGCGGCCGTACCATCTGCGGGTGGCCGCCCAGCGAGGTCAGGCCCAGCGCCGCGGTGACCTGGCGCACCGCCAGGTAGATCAGCAGCACCCGGCTGGTGGTCGCCGCCTTCACCGAGGCGATCAGGATCCTGGCCCGCTCCTGCATCCCCGAGCGCTCCAGCAGGCCGATCACCGGCAGCACCAGCCACACGACGTGGAAGTAGCGCGCGTCGTTGAAGGCCTTGCCGAAGCTGGCCAGGGTCGCCAGCGCCGCGGCGCCCAGGGCCTCGAGGCTGACGCCCGGCGCCACGGCCGCCGCCACGCCCGTGGTCAGGGCCGCGGCCAGGATGACGAGCAGCGGATTGAGCCGCAGGACGAAGCCCGCGACCACCACCGCGATCCCCAGAAGCACCAGCATGCGCCCTCCGCCCCAAACCGCGCGATGCTTACGCGGATCGCGCCCCGCGTCGAGGGACCTCCTCCATCCGGTTCCGCGGGCCGGTCCTTCGGACATTTGTCCACGGAAAACACGGAAAGCACGGAAGAGGGGCGCCTTCGGCGAGTCCCCGGAAAACACGAAAAACACGAACGGGTGGGCGGACGCGTCCGGCGTCGCGCCAAGGGTAGCAAGCTTATCGACGCGCCTCCGGCGCGTCAGTTTCTTCCGTGCCTTCCGCCTGCCCTCCGAAGCCCGAAGGGCGAAGGGGGGTGCTTTCCGTGGACGATCAATCCAGTGGGCGCCGGGACCGGCGGCAAACCCGCCGGAAGCGCGACCGTTCGTGCTTTTCGTGTTTTTCGTGGACTCCTCTTCTCTTCCTCCGACACCCGCTTCCCTGATCCGGCGCCGCGGAAAAAAATTCGCGGCGCCGGGGAAAGCTACGCAAACCCTTTTCCGGCAGTGGACTGAAGCGCCCAGGAGCGAGGCCCGGAACAGGGAATAACAGGGAAACCGGAACAGGGAATTCCGGTCTCGGAACAGGGAACCGCAACAGGGAAGATGCTGCGCCGGAACTGTGAATTGACCCGCGGCGTGGCATCGCCCCGGACCCCGTTCACGGCCGATCCTCCAAGCCCCCCGCGACGCGCCGCATGCACGGGGGTCCCGCGGTCCGCCCGGAATCGTGTGCTGGTTCGACCGGGGTGGCAAGAACCCGCGGCCGGGCGCGGAGATCCGCGCTCCTGGGAAGTCAGAAGATCGCCTTCGGCGGTCCACGGAAGGTACGGAAGGAAGGAAGGAAGCAAGAGCGCCTTCGGCGTTGGCCACGAAAAGCACGAAAAAGCACGAAAGGCGGCGTGCCGCGCGCTGCCGCGCCTTCGCGTCAGGCTCCTTTTCCACGCGCCTATGGCGCGTCGTTCATCCAGCCCACGCGGCCCAAGGAAGGCGGTTGTTTTCGTGTCCTTTCGTGCTTTTCGTGGCCAATAATCCAGCCGCCGCGCCGGCGCCTCGCGCGCTCCAGATGCGCCGACCAGGGCGAAGGAGGGGGTGGTTCGTGGACCCTTTCTCGACCCCTGCGCCGCGCGGCTGCGGTTTGCCGCTTTTCGCTGTTTCCCGCTGTTATTTGCTGTTCCGGGAACAGCGGCGCCGGAACTGCCGAACGGGTGATTCCCGATTTTTCAACGGCTTGGCCGGCGCCTCTCACGGTCCGGTGAAGAATTCGGCCGACGAACAGGCGATTCATTGGACTTTCCTGTCAAAGACCGTCTCCGCCACGTCGCGGAGGCCGGGGAATCTCACCCTGATCCGGGGCGCCCGGGCAAGGCCGCCGCGTCACCCGCCTCCCGTAGCCCCGTGGGATTGCGGGGACACGATACGTATTTCCCGGTTCCTCTTCTGCCCGCACGACCTGCAGTTCCCCCAAACCTCATGGGGGAGCATCGCGCCCTCGTCGGCCGCGCGCCTCCAGGACCCGGCCGCCGCCCCCCCGCGCC
>JAEZEZ010000083.1 GCA_023432855.1 Pseudomonadota bacterium
ACCCCGCCGGAGCCTTTCACCTTCAGATCCTTGACCAGGATCACGCTGTCGCCGTCGGCCAGCACATTGCCGTTGGCGTCCCGGGTCTCGTCGCTCATGGGGGTCTCCAGTCAGATAAAGCGGCACCATACACGCCCGCCCGCGGCAAGCCTCAGGGCGAACGGTCGCGCCCCCGCGCTCAAGCAGCGAGGCCCCGCGGGCCGAGCGGTAGCGCGCCGGGCGAGCCCCCGGCTCGCCCGCCTCACGTCAATGCGCCTCGTCCCAGTTGGCGGCGGCCTTGGCCTCGACCACCAGCGGCACGGACAGGGCCGCGGCCGGTTCGGGGGCGGTTTCCATGGTCCGGCGGATGACGGCGATGGCCGCTTCGGCCTCGGCCTCCGGCGCCTCGAACACCAGTTCGTCGTGCACCTGCAGCAGCATGCGGGTCGACAGGCCGGCGCCGGCCAGGGCCGGGCCCATGCGGATCATGGCCCGCCGGATGATGTCGGCGGCGGCGCCCTGGATCGGGGCGTTGATCGCCGCCCGTTCGGCGAACTGGCGCTCGGCGGCCGACTTGCTGGCGATCGCCGGGATGTGGATCACCCGCCCGAACAGGGTGCTGACGAAGCCCTGCTCGCGCACCATCGCCCGGGCCCCGTCCATGTAGTCGCGGATGCCGGGAAAGCGCTCGAAATAGGTCTTGATGTAGGCCCCGGCCTCGGACTGGGGGATGTTCAGCTGGGCCGCCAGCCCGAAGGCCGAGATGCCGTAGATGATGCCGAAATTGATCGCCTTGGCCCGCCGGCGAGTCTCGGCGTCCATCTGCTCCAGCGGCACGCCGAACATCTCCGAGGCGGTGGCCGCGTGAATGTCCAGCCCGGCGGCGAAGGCGCGTTTCAGCTCGGGAATGTCGCCGATGTGGGCCAGCAGGCGCAGCTCGATCTGCGAATAGTCGGCGCTGATCAGCACATGGCCCGGGGCGGCGATGAAGGCCTGGCGGATCTGCCGGCCGGTCGAGGTGCGGATCGGGATGTTCTGCAGGTTCGGATCGGTCGAGGCCAGCCGCCCGGTCGAGGCGGCGGCCAGCTGATAGCTGGTGTGCACCCGGTGGGTGGCCGGATCGGCCGCCGCGACCAGGGCGTCGGTGTAGGTGCCCTTCAGCTTGGACAGCTCGCGCCAGTCGAGCAGGGTCCTGGGCAGCTCGTGCTGGCTGGCCAGGTCGTTGAGGATGGAGGCGTCGGTGCCCCAGGCGCCGGTGGCGGTCTTCTTGCCGCCGGGCAGGCCGAGCTCGCCGAACAGGATGTCGCCGATCTGCTTGGGGCTGCCCAGGTTGAAGGGGCGGCCGGCCAGCTCGTGGGCCCTCTCCTCCAGCCGGGCCATGCCGTGGCCGAAGGTGTTGGACAGGCTTCTCAGGCGGTCGGGATCGACCCGGATGCCTTCCAGCTCCATCTTCGCCAGCACGGGCGGCAGGGGCCGTTCCAGGGTCTCGTAGACGGTCATCAACCGTTCGCGCGCCAGCCGCGGCTTGAGCTTGCGGTAGAGCCTGAGCGTCACGTCGGCGTCCTCCGCCGCGTAGCAGGTCGCCGGCTTCAGCTCGACGTGCTTGAAGCTCTTCTGGCTCTTGCCGGTCCCGGCCACCGACTTGAAGGCGATCGGCTTGTGGCCGAGCCACAGCTCCGACAGCTCGTCCATGCCGTGGCCGTGCAGCCCGCCCTCCAGCACGTAGGAGATCAGCATCGTGTCCTCGATGGGGGACACCTCGATGCCGTGGCGCGCCATCACCGCCAGGTCGTACTTGATGTTCTGGCCGACCTTGAGGACGGCTGGGCTTTCCAGCAGCGGCTTCAGCCGGGCCAGCGCATCGTCCATCACCGCCTGGACGATGGGCTCGCCGTCGTTGCCGCCCAGCAGGTCGCCGGACTGTTCGGCGCAGTGGCCGAGCGGCACGTAGCAGGCTTCGTTCGGCCCCACCGCCAGCGACAGGCCGCAGAGGCCCGCGTGGGTGGCGGAAAGCGCGTCGGTCTCGGTGTCGAAGCCGATCACCCCGGCCTCGAAGCAGCGGGCGATCCAGCGGTCGAGCGCGTCGAGGTCCTGGACGCACTCGTACTTCTCGACGTCGAACACCTCGGGCGCGCCGCCGCGTTCGGGGTATTCGACCACCGGGGCGGGCGCGGGGCTGGGCGCGCGCGCCTTCGCCTTGCCCGTGCCGTCGCCCAGCGCCCCGTTGTCGGCGCGGGCCTCGACCTTGCCGTCGCCGACCCGACGGGCGAGCGTGCGGAACTCCATCTTCTCGAAGAAGGCCGCGAGGGCGTGAGGATCGGGGTCCTTCACCGCCAGGTCCTCGATCGGACAGGGCAGGGGGGTGTCGCAGTCCAGGGTGACGAGCTGGCGCGACAGGCGGATCTGGTCGGCGAAGTCGATCAGGGTCTGTCGGCGCTTCTCCTGTTTGATCTCGCCCGCGCGGGCCAGCAGGGTGTCGAGGTCGCCGAACTCGGTGATCAGCTGCGACGCGGTCTTGACCCCGATGCCGGGGGCGCCGGGGACATTGTCGGTGGAGTCGCCGATCAGGCTCTGGACGTCGATGACCTTCTCCGGCGGCACGCCGAACTTCTCGATCACCTGCTCGCGCCCGATGCGCAGGTCCTTCACCGGGTCGTACATCCAGACCTTGTCGGTGATCAGCTGCATCAGGTCCTTGTCGGACGAGACGATGATCGCCTCGCCGCCCATGCGCTCGGCGGCGCAGGCGTAGGCGGCGATCAGGTCGTCGGCTTCGTAGCCGTTGAGCTCGATGGCGGGCACGCCGAAGGCCTCGGACGCCTCGCGGGTCAGCGGGAACTGGGGCCCCAGGTCCTCGGGCGCCGGCGGGCGGTGGGCCTTGTACTGGTCGTAGAGCTGGTTCCTGAAGGTGACCTCCGACGCGTCGAAGATGACCGCCAGGTGGGTCGGCGCCTCGCGCCCCTTCATGTCGCGCATCAGCTTCCACAGCATGTTGCAGAAGCCCATGACCGCGCCCGTCGGCAGGCCGTCGGACGAGCGGTTCATCTTCGGCAGCACGTGGTAGGCGCGGAAGATGAAGGCCGAGCCGTCGACCAGGTAGAGCCGCATCGCCGGCCCGTCCTGGGTCAGCTCGCGCTTCTCGGCGGGCGGTGCGGCGGGGGCGGCGTCGGCGGCGTCGGTCATGGGCCGGAACATAGGGGGGCCACGCCCGCCGGTCACCACCCTGCGACGCCGGGGCGGGTGCGGGGGAAGGATTGTCCACGGAAGACACGGAAAGCACGGAAAGGAGCGCTTTCGGCGGACCACGGACCAACACAGACCAGCACGGACCTGAGTAGCGACCACCCAACAGTGCGGTCCTGAGCACCCTTTTCCGACGCGCCTTCGGCGCGTCATCCGCTCTGGTCACGCGGGCGCAGGCGGAATCATGCCCTGCTTCAGGTCCGTGCTGGTCTGTGATGGTCCGTGGTCCAAAGCGCCTTCGGGGGTCCACGAACAACGGGAACAGGTCGTGGTAGAGGTCGAGGGAGAGAAGAAGGGGAACCACGAAAAACACGAAGGGCCGCTGCGCGGCCTGCACGAACGTTTTTCGGAGAGCGAGGCGCGTGGGATCAGGCCGGATTATCGACGCGCGGCGCGCGTCAATCGCTCAAGCCCGCGGCCTGTCCGGAAAGCGTTCGTGCTTTTCGTGCTTTTCGTGGACCCGCCGAAGGCGTCCTTCTTTCCGTGTCTTCCGTGGACTCTCTTCCTAGCCCCGGTGGTGGGCCAGGGCGCGTTCGAGTTCTTCGACCAGCTTCGCCTTCAGTTCGGGGGGTTCGAGGACAGTGGCCTTGTCCTGCCAGGTGAAGAGGTGCCAGGCGAGTTCGAGCATGCCCGACGCCCGGAAGCGGACGATGACCGAGCCGTCGGGCTGGTCCTCGATGGTCTGGGTGGAGTGGAAGCGCCAGCCCCGGGCGTCCTCGGCGCCCTCCGGCGAGATGCGCAGCACCACGTCGCGCACCTCGTCCTGGTAGATGCCGAAGGAGCGGTCGGCGAAGGCCTGCAGGTCGAAGTCCTCGGGCGGGCCGCCGGGCGTGTCGAGGATCTCGAGGTTCTCGATGCGGTCGAGCCGCCGCGTCTTGGGCTCGGTCTCGCCGAGGTCGGCCCCGACGAGATAGTTCACCCGCCCGAAGATCAGCCCCCAGGGCGCCACCTCGCGCGACTCGCCCGGCCGGCCGCCGCCGCGATAGACGAAGCGCACCGCCTTCATGGCCATCAGCGCGTGGGTCAGCTTGCCGATCAGTTCCTCGTTCTCGGCCGGGCGGGGGCCCGCCTGGGCGGCGGCGGCGCGCGAGCGGACCAGGGCCTCGACGTCGGGGCTGAGGCGGCGGCGGTCCTGGGCGCGCATGGCCGAGCGGGTCTTCAGGTCGATGCTGCGCAGCGCGTTGGCCCGGTGCTCGGCGCCCTGGGCGGCCAGGGTCTCGGCGGCCGCGGCCAGGGCGGCCAGCTCGTCCGCGGTCGGCGCCTGCATGAAACCGTCCAGCCCGCCCGGGATGCGGAAGCGTTTCAGCCGCCCGTCCTGCACCTCGATCATCTGCGGGAATATCTGCCAGAGAGCGTCGCGCATGCGCTCGGCGGTGCGGCGGTTGACGCCGCTATGGTCCGCCATCTCGTCCAGCGTCAGGCCGTCGGCGTCGGACGCCAGCTTGCGGGCGAGCTTCAGAAGGATCTCGGTCTTTTCCCAGCGCACGAGAGCACTCCGGCCGTTGAAGGAATATTCCGGACCGGGTCGCGAGCGACCGCGCCGAAAACTGCGACCAGTTTTGTCGTAAGAGCGGCGCAGTGTCCATCCTGCAAGCTCACGGCAGGACGAACGACATGGCCTCCTTCTCGCTGATCACCAATCTCGCCGCCGCCGGTCCGGACATGGACCCGGCCCACCGCCTGGCCGCGCTCGGCCGCTTCGGCCGCGGCCGCTACGGCATGGGCGGTCCGCGCGAGGGCTCGGGCGACGCGGTCGCCTCGCTGCTCAAGTACGCCGATATCCGCGAGGAGATGGAGCTGGGCCGCGTGCTGCTGTCGATGAGCGCGACGCGCCTGCGGCTGGCGTCCAAGGACCCGGCGGTGCGCGCAGAACACGATCGCCTCGCCCGCATGGCCGTGGTCTGGGACGAGCGCTTCTCGCACGTCGTCGAAGTCATCGACGGCCCCGGCCAGCCGAAGTGCGCCGGTTACGAAGACGAACTGTGGGCCGAAGCGGCGGTGGCGTAGCGGGACCGCCCTCGTCCTTCGACAGGCTCAGGATGAGGGCTAATGCAGCGGCGCCTTTGAAATCCTCATCCGGAGCTGGTCGAAGGACGAGGATTTCGGTCACCACGCCCCGGTGTTCTGCATGCTCGCCCACGGTTCGGCGGGCGGCAGAGGCTGGCCCTTCTGGAGCAGCTCGATGGAGATGCCGTCGGGCGAGCGGACGAAGGCCATGTGGCCGTCCCGCGGCGGGCGGTTGATGGTCACCCCGCCGTCCATGAGCCGGCGGCAGGCGGCGTAGATGTCGTCGACCTGGTAAGCCAGGTGGCCGAAGTTGCGGCCGCCCGTGTAGGTCTCCGGATCCCAGTTGTAGGTCAGCTCGACCATCGGCGCGGCGGTCTCGCGCGCCCGCTCCGCGTCGTCCGGCGCGGCCAGGAAGACGAGGGTGAAGCGGCCCTTCTCGTTGTCCATGCGCCGGACCTCGATCAGGCCCAGCTTGCCGCACCAGAAGTCGAGCGCCGCGTCGAGGTCGGCGACGCGCACCATGGTGTGCAGGTAGCGCATCACAGGCGCGAGTCGGGGTCGTTGGCGGCCGGGTCGGCGAACTCGGTCTCGTGGCCGTGGCCGTCGGCGCCGGGAGCCAGCTCGAAGCGGCGGTCGCAGTAGCCGCACTCGACGTGGCTCTCCTCGCCCATCTCCAGCCAGACGCGTGGATGGCCCAGCGCGCCGCCCACGCCGTCGCAGGCGACGCGCTTGGTCTGCACCAGGATGATCTCGGGGGGCGGGGGCGCGATGTCGGTCGGCATGCTTGGATTTCCTGCGCCGGGCTTGGCGTGGGCTGTGCGGCGGCATACCTAAGCGCGGCGTTCCGGCGCGTCAATTTGAGCCCTGCCTGCATGGATACCCCCGATTACGCGCTGGACGTGTCCGGCCTCGTGAAGACCTACCCCGCGGGCCGGAAGACCCCGCCCAAGACAGCGCTGCGCGGCGTCGACCTGAAGGTGCGGCGCGGTTCGATGTTCGGGCTGCTGGGGCCGAACGGCGCGGGCAAGTCGACCCTGATCAACATCCTCGCCGGCCTGACCCGCAAGACCGAGGGCCGGGTGCTGATCTGGGGCCGCGACATCGACGAGCGGCCGCGCGACGCGCGCGCCGCCATCGGGGTGGTGCCCCAGGAACTGTCGGCGGACGTCTTCTTCACCCCGGCCGAGGCGCTGGACGTGCAGGCCGGCTTCTACGGGGTGCCGAAGGCCGAGCGCCGGACCCTGGAGCTGCTGAACGCCGTGGGCCTGGGCGACAAGGCCGACGCCTATGTGCGCCAGCTGTCGGGCGGCATGAAGCGGCGGCTGATGGTGGCCAAGGCCATGGTCCACAATCCGCCGATCCTGATCCTCGACGAGCCCACCGCCGGCGTCGACGTGGAGCTGCGCCGCCAGCTGTGGGCCTACGTCCGCGAGCTGAACGCCGCGGGGGTGACCATCCTGCTCACCACCCACTACCTCGAAGAGGCGCAGGAGCTCTGCGACACCATCGCCATCGTCAACCGTGGCGAGGTGGTGGCCTGCGAGCCGACCGGCCAGCTGTTGCGCCGGCTCGACACCCGCAGCGTGGTGGTGACGCCCGAGGAGCCGCTGGCCGAGGCGCCGCGGCTGGCGGGGTTCCAGGTGCAGATGCGCGACCCCGACACCTTCGCCGTCACCTATCGCACTGGCGAGGCCAGCGTCGAACAGGTGCTGGCGGCGGTGCGCGCGGCGGGCCTGCACATCCGCGACATCGCCACCGAGGAGCCGGACCTGGAGGACGTCTTCCTGTCGCTGACCTACGGCGACCCGAACGCGGCCGATCCGACCCGCGACTGAGGCGCACGGCCCCGGGCGACATGTCGCATCCGTCAAAGTTGTCGTGAAACCGTAACTTAACCGAGCGTCGCCAGGATGCCCCCGATTATGGGAGGCGTCATGCCAGCGGCGACGGGCTTTGGTCTCGTGGCGCAGATGCGCGCGCGGGAGTTCTGGACGCGTATCGTCATCGCCGCGGTCATCGGCCTCATGGCCTATGGCCTGACGTCGACCGTCTGGCCCGCCGTCTGGTTCGCCGCGGTCCTCATTGGCCAGGTCGCCGACTGGTGGCTGGTGCGGCCGATGCGCCGCGACCCCGACAAGCCGTTCTCGCTGGGCTATCGCGTCGTGGTCTGCGCCTTCACCAGCCTCAACGCCTTCATCTACTCGGGCGTCTCGGCCTACCTCTGGTTCAGCGGCGGCGTCGTCGGCCAGGTCTTCGCGGTGATCCATTTCGCCGGCGGCCTGCTGCACGTGACCCTGAACATGCACCAGGCGCGGCCGCTGCTGCTGTCGACCATGGCGCCGCACGCCATCTATTTCCTCGGCCTGCCGCTCTACAGCGCTTTCACCGGCAATCCGTGGATGGGCGTGGGCGTGGTCGGCGGCATCCTCTATCTCGCCCACCTGGTGAAGGCGGTGTCCCAGGCCCATCAGGTGACCCAGGAGCTGCGCGACGCCAACGCCGAGGCCTCCGACGCGCGCGACCGGGCCGAGCGGGCCAGCGCCGCCAAGTCGGACTTCCTGGCCACCGTCAGCCACGAGATCCGCACGCCGATGAACGCGGTGATCTCCGCCGCCGAACTGCTGCGCCGCACCGCGCTGACCCCGGCCCAGGCCGAGCACGTCTCCATGCTGCTCGACGCCGGCGACGTGCTCATGGGTCTGCTCAACGACGTGCTCGACCTGTCCAAGATCGAGGCCGGCAAGATGACGCTCGAGGCCGCCGACGTGGACCTGCCGCAGAAGCTGGACGCGCTCGCGCGCCTGTGGGAGCCGCGCGCCCGCGATAAGGGCGTGGAGCTGCGCGTCAGCCTGGCCGACGACCTGCCGCGCCGGGTGCGCACCGACCCGCTCCGCCTGCAGCAGATCCTGTTCAACCTGCTGTCCAACGGCCTGAAGTTCACCGATCAGGGCAAGGTCGAACTGCGCGCCGGCGTGGCCGGGGAGCGGCTGTGGTTCGAGGTCCGCGACACCGGCTGCGGCATGGCCCCCGAGGTGCTGGCCCGCATCTTCGCCGGCTTCGAGCAGGCGGAGGCAGGCACCACGCGCCGCTACGGCGGCTCCGGCCTGGGCTTAGCCATCAGCCGCCGCCTGGCCGAGCTGATGGGCGGCGACCTGACGGCGCAGAGCGCGCCCGGCGAAGGCTCGACCTTCCGGCTGGAGCTGCCGCTGCAGGAGGCCGTGGCTCCCGCCGCCGATGTCGCCCGCTGCGAGGGCGGCGACTGCGACCAGGGGGACCTGGGCGAACTGCGCGTGCTGCTGGCCGAGGACCACGCGGTCAACCGGCGCATCGTGGCCCTGTTCCTGGAGCCGCTCGGCTGTCGTCTGACCATGGCCGAGAACGGCCGGCTGGCGCTGGACGCCGCCGAGGCCGAGGCCTTCGACGTCATCATCATGGACATGCAGATGCCGGTG
Source organism: Pseudomonadota bacterium (assembly GCA_023432855.1). Classification (GTDB taxonomy): domain Bacteria; phylum Pseudomonadota; class Alphaproteobacteria; order Caulobacterales; family Caulobacteraceae; genus JAEZEZ01. The sequence goes on from JAEZEZ010000083.1 coordinate 8,682, forward strand.
ATGGACGGCCTGGAGGCCGCCCGCGCCATCCGCGCGGGCTCGGGCCCCAACGCGACGACGCCGATCATGGCCCTGACCGCCAATGCGCTGGATCACCACCGCGCCGCCTGGGCGCAGGCCGGGGTCGAGACCTTCCTGACCAAGCCGATCGACCCCCGGGCGCTCACCGCCGCCCTGCTGGGGGC
>JAEZEZ010000015.1 GCA_023432855.1 Pseudomonadota bacterium
AGCTGGAGCAGGCGTGGATCGACGAGATCAGGGCCTCGCTGCCCGAGCTGCCGGACGAGAAACGCCGGCGGTTCATGACCCAGTACGGCCTGTCGCAATACGACGCCGGCGTGCTGATCTCCGACCAGGCCAAGGCCGACTATTTCGAGGCCGCCGCCAAGGGGCGGGACGCCAAGCTGGTGGCCAACTGGGTGACCAACGACCTGTCGGCCCGCCTGGCCGCCGACGGGGCCGAGTTCGCCGACTGCCGGGTCCCGGCGGCGCACATCGCCGAACTGGTCGGGCTGATCGAGGACGGCACCATCTCGTCCAAGATCGCCAAGGAGGTGTTCGAGCACGTGTGGAACGGCGAGGGCGCGCCCGCCGAGGTGGTCGAGAAACGCGGCCTGAAGCAGGTCACCGACACCGGCGCCATCGAGAAGGCGGTCGACGAGATCATCGGCGCCAACCCCGACAAGGCGGCGGCGGTGAAGGACAAGCCGCAGGCCATCGGCTGGTTCGTCGGCCAGGTGATGAAGGCCACCGGCGGCAAGGCCAACCCCGCCGCCGTCAACGAGATCCTGAAGGCCAGGCTCGGGGTCTAGGAAAGAAAAAGGCCCCGGATCGCTCCGGGGCCTTCGTTCCTGTCAGGCGTCCGCCCTACCAGGACCAGACGTCGTAGACGACTTCGATGATGTAGCCGTCCCAGGTGTCGATCAGCATGATCGAGTTGTTGACGTACACCCAGGCGGTGCCGGGAGGCGGGTACGGCAGGCCGTAGAAGCCCGGGTCGATCACGCGGTAGCGCCAGAAGTGCCGGGGCAGGTACTGGCCCTCGTAGAAGCGCACATTCCAGTAGTTGCGCGGGACGCTGTAGTAGCCGTAGCCCGGGGCGAAGTAGAAGCCCACGCGCCAGCCGCTGTAGTTGTTCCACCAGCGGTGGTTGCGCCACCAGTTGCGGCTGGAGTGGCGACGGCGCCAGTCGCGCTGCCACCGGTCGCGGCTCCAGTTGCGGCGGATCTGCTGCTGGGCGTTGCGGCGACGCTCGAGACGCTCGGCCGTCGGGCGGCTGTCGCGGCGCTCGACACGGTCGTCGCGACGCTGCGGCGTACGGTCGGTGCGGCGATCCGGGACGCGGTCGGCGCGCTCGGGAGCGCGGACGTCGCGCCGTTCACGGCGGGGCTCCTGGTATGCAGGCCGGTCGCGGACGGGGCGGTCCATGCGGGGGCCGTCGCGGTCGATGCGCGGACCGTCGCGGTCGGGGCGAGCCACGGGACCCTGGCGGGGACCGTCGCGCTCGGCCGCCTGGCGGCGGGCTGCGGCTTCACGCTGGACGCGTTGCTGCCGCTGCTGACGGGTTTCCTGGCGTTGCTCGCGGGCTTCGCGGCGTTCTTCGCGGGTCTGCTCGCGCTCGCCACGGCCCCGGTAGTCCTGGGCCCCGGCCAGCGCAGGCGCTGCGAAGGTGCTCACGGCCACGGCGGCCAGAAGCATCTTCTTCAAGGGTGAGTGTTTCATTTCCTGTTCCAGACTGTGGTCGGGAGCCGGACGGAGGGGCCGGCTGGTTAACGCAACATCGCGCGGGGCGCATGAACCGTGGCTGAACGGTGATGACAGCGTTCGTAGAGCGAGGCCGGGCGCCGCCGCAGGCGTCGAACGGCTCAGCCGCGCGGCCGTTCCCGAAGCCTGGAGTGGGCGCACGAAGAAGCCCCGCGGGCCGGAACCCGCGGGGCATACGTTCTGCGCGACGATGCAGGGGCCTCAGTAAACGTCGAGCAGAGCGTCCAGGATGAGGCCCGTGGCGATGCTGACCAGCAGCAGGTCGTCGTCCACATAGACCCAGCGATAACCGTAGGGGGCGGGGCGCAGGCCGTAGAAGTACGGATCCTGCACGTAGTAGTGGCGGTAGGCGCGCGGCAGGTAGTGGCCCCGCGACCAGCGACGGCCGTAGTAGCGCGGCTCGACCTCGTAGTAGCCGTAGCCCGGCGCGTACCAGTAGCCGGAGCGGCGCCCGCGGTAGTCGCGGAACTCGTTGCGGCCGCGCCACCAGTCGCGGTCGCGGCGGTCCCAGCGGCGCGCATCCCTGCGGTCGCGGCGGTAGTCGCGGCGGTCGTCGTAGTGTTCGCGGCGCTCGTAGCGGCGGTCGTCGCGCCGTTCATAGCGGTCGCCCCGGCCGCGATAGTCCTGGGCCGTCGCCGCCGCCGTGGGGATCGCCACCATGGCCGCGGTCGCGGCAACGAGCATCAGCTTCCTGAACATTGGCGTCTCCTCCGCAGCAGGCCCGGCGGGCCATTTCCGGACGCCAGAGTCCGACCGGCCACATGAACCGCCGCTGAACATTGCAGTCAGGGTCGGCGCGGCCCATGTGCGACGGGTGCGACGGACAGCAGATGGAGCGCTTTCATGACCCGGCCGATCGAACTCTGGTTCTGGCCCACGCCGAACGGATGGAAAGTCTCGATCGCGCTGGAGGAAATGGGGCTCCCCTATGAGCTCAAGCCGGTCAACATCGGCGCGGGCGAGCAGTTCGAGCCGGCCTTCCAGGCCATCAGTCCCAACGGCCGGATGCCGGCGATCGTCGATCACGGCGCCGCCGACGGACGGCCCCTGTCGATCTTCGAGAGCGGCGCCATCCTGCAGCACCTGGGCCGCAGGACCGGCCGCTTCTACCCGCAGGACGAGCGGGCCCGGGCCGAGATCGAGCAGTGGCTGTTCTGGCAGGTGGGCGGGCTGGGTCCCATGGCGGGCCAGACGCACCACTTCCGCCAGTATGCTCCGGCCATGCTGCGCGACCAGCGGCATCTGGCCTACGGGGCCGCGCGCTACACCAACGAGACCAACCGCCTCTACGGCGTGCTCGACACGCGCCTGAAGGACCGCGACTACGTGGCCGGCGACTACTCCATCGCCGACATGGCCATCTGGCCCTGGATCGTGCCGTGGAAGAACCAGGGGCAGGCGCTCGACGAGTTCCCGGCCCTGAAGGCGTGGTTCGAGCGCGTCGGCGAGCGCGAGGGCGTCAAGCGGGGCATGAAGGTGGGCGAGGCGTTCCGCAGCCAGACCCTGGCCAGCCAGGGCAAGGACGCCGACGCCGCCCGGGCCGTGCTGTTCGGCCAGCGTGCCAGGCGCTGACGGCCGGTAACCATCGCGCAAGACCTGTGAACATCCGATTCACGGGTCTTTCACGCGAATTAAGGCGGCGAACAGTATTCATCTCTGCTTTACACAATAAATTTGCGCCGCGTTTCCCGATTAACTTTAATTTCACGCGCGGGGCGTTCTCCTTCCCTCACGATCAATCAAGCGGCCGCAGAAAACGCGGCCGGGCTGGGGAAGAAAACGATGGAACTGGTCGCCGGGAAGATGGAGACCCTGCCGCTGCCGACGCCGGACATGAGCGGCGACGAGCTGCTGAAGCTGGGCATGATGTATTCGAGCGGCTCCAACGGCGCGCCGCTGGACCTGGTCAGCGCGCACATGCTGTTCAATCTGGCCGCGATGAAGGGCTCGGAAGAGGCCCGCGTCTACCGCCGCGAACTCAGCGCCGAGATGGAGCGCGAGGACGTGGCCGAGGCCCAGCGCGCCGCGCGCCAGTGGATCGACCAAGGCGTCGTCGGCCTGCGCGCCTGAGGCCTGCGCCTCAGTTCACGTAGGCGTTGCCGAAGTTGTAGCTGAAGCTGATCGGCAGCGCGTCGCGGATCGACTGCACGAAGACGCCGACCTCGGCGATGGTGCTCCTGGGCACGAAGACGATGTCGAAGCGCCGCAGCGGCACGGGATCGGCCGCGGCCTTGCCCTTCGCCCGCGCGTCGATGTTCACGGTCCGGGTCATGGGGCGGCCGCCGGGGCCGCGCCGGATGATCACCACCTTGCCGCTCTTCGCCGAAGGCTTCAGGCCGCCGGCCATGATGATCGCCTGCAGCGCGTCGATGTCGCCGGGCATGTCGTAGGCGCCGGGCGTCCCCACCTCGCCGCCGACGAAGACCTTGAGCGGCCCCGCCTGCTTCAGCGACACCTCGACCACCGGCCGCACCAGCTGCGCCGAATAGGCCTGGACCAGCCCCGCCTGAAGTTCGCTCAGCGATCGGTCCGCGGCCATCACCTGGCCCACCAGCGGAAGCGCGATGCGCCCGTCGGGGCCGACCTTCACCGTCCGCGTCAGCTCCGGCGCCGTCGGCGTCGCCACCTCGATCTCGTCGCCCGGGTAGAGCAGATAGCCCGGCTCGTTGTCGTCCCAGCTGGCGTAGGGAATATCCTGGAACGGCGCGGGGCGCGGCCGATGGGAGGAGGGGCCCAGGGCGCCCGCCGGCGCAGGCAGGCCGCCGGCGGCGGCGATGGCGCCAAGGCCAAGTAGCATCCAACGACGGTTCGGAATCATAGCGCGCGAGTCGCCCGGCTGTGAGAGCTCTAAGGGTCGTTCCCCAATAGGTAACCGGCGGTTAACGCCTGGGGCCGAAACCTCGTCCCGTTAACCAACCAAGAGTCGGGAAGCTCATGCGAAGTTCGGGTCCCTGGACCGGCGGCCGCTCGCTTCCGCCGGGGGACGGCGGGGGCCGGCGCGTGCGCGTCCGCTACTCGACCCGCGACATGTCGACCCTGCTCTGGCGCGACAAGGGGACGATGTTCCTCGTCTTCGCCCTGCTGTTCGTGCTCGGCGCGGGCGCCGCCCTGCTGCTGCCCAAGACCTACACCGCCCGTTCCTCGCTGCTGGTCCAGCTCGGCCAGGAGTACGTCTATCAGCCCCGCGCCGGCGACGCCGCCCGCGGCTCGATCCCGACCATCGAGGACGTGGTCCAGTCGGAACTGGAGATCCTGGGCAGCGCCGAACTCAAGCGCCGGGTGGTCGACAAGGTCGGCCTGGCGACCGTGGACCCGAAGCTCGCGCGCGCCTGGGGCGACGCCGACGCGAAAAAGCGCGCCCAGATCCAGGCCGCAGCGGTGAAGGTGATCGACAGCGGGCTGTCCGCCCACGCCCCGCCGAAGTCCGGCGCCGTGCGCCTGACCTTCGAGCACCGCAATCCACAGGCGGCCGCGAAGATCCTGAACACCCTCGTCGACGAGTACCTCGATTACCGCCAGGAAGTGCTCGCCGATGCGACCTCGCCCGAGGTCGAGCGTCAGCGCGAGGCGTTCGAGGAGCGCCTTGCCGCCGCCGACGAGGCCTATCAGCAGTTCCTGCAGGAGAATGCCATCGGCGACTTCCCCGCCGAGAAGACTTCTCTTTCAACGCTCTACGGCGCAGTCCTCAACGAACGCTTTCAGGTCGAGGCGAAGCTCCGGGAGGCCCAGGGCAAGCTCGCGGGCCTGCAGCCGGGCCTGTCGCGCACGCCCGAGGAAGTCGCCCTGCAGCGCGACCTCGACATGAGTGGGCCGGCCAAGCTCACCCAGCTGCGCATCGAGCGCCAGGACCTGCTGTCGCGCTATCGGCCCGATTCCCAGCCGGTCCGCGACGCCGACGCCAAGATCGCCGAACTGGAGGCCCTGGTGCGCTCTGGCGGCGCGGCGGGTGAGAAGGACCGCCGCCTGGGCCTCAATCCCGTCTGGCAGGACATCGAGAAGAGCCGCATCCAGCTCGAGGCCGAGGTCGCCTCGCTGGTCGCCCGGCGCAACGAACTGCAGCGGCAGGTGACCGAAATCGTCAAGCGCCAGCTGGTTCTCACCCAGCTCGAGTCCGAGTTCCAGAACCTCACCGTCGAACGCGAGGTGCTGCAGGCCAACGTGCGCGCCTTCGCCACGCGCCGCGAGGAGTCGCGCGCCTCGCGTGAAATCGCCGCAGCGGCCGAGGACAACATCAAGGTGGTCGAGCGCGCCACGCCGCCCGCGCGCGGCGAGAGCCTGCGCAAGTTCGCCTTCGTCGCGGCCTTCCTGTTCGCGGCCTTCACCGCCCTTTGCGTGGGTCTGCTGCGCCTGTTCACGCGCAAGGGCTTCGCCACGTCCTCGGCGGCCGAGCGGACGCTCGACCTGCCGGTGCTGGCCAGCGCGCCGGTGAAGGGCCGCTAGCGGCCGTTCGCGGCCGCATCGTGTTAGGAGTGATGCAGGCGCGGGCTTGCGATTCGGGCATGGTCGATCTCACCCAGGAAATGGCTGAACTGTGGGCGGCCCTGGGTCCCGTGCCGCCGCAGCGGGGCCGCGTGCTCCAGTTCGTCTCCGCGCGGACCGGGGAGGGGACCTCCACCATCGCCCGCGAGTTCGCCCGACTGGCGGCCGTGCGCGCGCGGCGGCCCGCCTGGCTGATCGACGCCGACATCTACGACCAGGGCCAGCTCAAGGCCGTGGGCATGCAGCCGGACCGCTTCGGGCCGGTCCAGGGTCAGGCCTCGGCGTCGCCGGACGGCACGGCGTTCTTCTCGCTGCACCCGCCGATGAAGGACGCCCAGGGCAAGCCGGTGGCCGACGCCAGCCTGCTGCAGGCGCGCGCCGTGCTCGGCGGCCGGCTGTGGGTCACCCGGCTCAAGGCGGAGGCGCTGCACGTGGCCCAGCGGGCGCACATCATCGCCCGGCCGGATTACTGGGAAGCCATGCGCAAGCACGCCGACTATGTGATCGTCGACGCCCCGGCCGCCGACCGTTCCGACACCGCCGTCGCGCTCGCTCCCTTCGTGGACGCCACGGTCCTGGTGGTCGCCGCCGACGAGGGGGATGCAGCCGAGCACCTGGCCCTGCGCGACGCTCTGGAAGCGGCTGACGGCTATGTCGCCGGACTGGTTTTCAACCGCGCCCCGGCCGAAGCCTGAAGCTCAGTGAGATGAAGCGGGCGCCTGGCCCGCGAGCCCGAGGCTGAGCGCCTCGTCCACGGGCGCAACGGTGAAGCCATCGGCGATCGCGCCGCGCACCAGCCGGTCCAGCGCCCCGGGGGTGCAGCCCCAGGGTGAAGGCTCGGGCCGCACGTCGTGGGTGAACAGGATCACCCAGCCATTCGCCGCCTTCGCCTTGTCCAGCCATGCCCGCGCCCGGGCCTCGCCCTGCGGCCCTTCGATCCCCACGGCCGGCAGCCCGTTCAGGTCGGCTTCGCCGGCGATCATGCCGGGACGCACGGTGCGCAGCGCCCGGTAGCGGGGGCCCAGCGTGCGCTTGGCCCTCGGCGAGATCTCGCCATAGGGATAGGCGAAGGTGGATGGCGAGAGGCCGAGCGTGGAGAGCGCCTCGAGGTTTCGCTGTACATCCGCCGTCATCGCGGCGCTCGCCGCCCGGCCGCAGTCCAGGTGGCTGAAGGTGTGACAGCCGATCTCGTGGCCCGCGGCCGCCAGCCGCCCCGCATCCGCCGCCTGGGCGTAAGGACCCATGGGGCTCTCCCGCCCGCCCAGGCCCGCCGAGATGTAGAAGGTCCCCCGCGCCCCCGCCGCCTCGAGGATGGCCGCCCCCTCGGTCACGGCCGAGACCGGCGCGTCGTCGAAGGCGAAGGAGACGACCGGGCGGTCAAAGGACAGCCGCTGCGGACGCCGCGCCACGAAGCGCGAGGCCTTGCGCCGCACCTTGTCGAGCACGGTCTCAGTCGGACTGTAGACCCAGTTCGCGTCCGTCATACCGCCTCCGCATAGAGGGCGGCGCGATAGAGCCGCAGGGAGAATGCGCGGGCCTTGACCGGCAGCAGGCCGTTCATGGCCAGCGCCTTCAGCCAGGGTCGCCAGGCGGGCAGGGCCGGAGTCCGCTTCAGGATGCGGGCGGCACGATAGCTCGGATAGTTGCGCACGATGTGCGGGTGTCGGCGGACCACCCGGCCGAAGTTCTCCACCGACTGCTCATACTTGGCGGCCAGGCCCTCGACGGTGTCGAGGCCGAGGTGGGTGGCGGGATTGTCCAGGTGGACGACCCGGAACCGCCGCGCGATGCGCATGGCCCACTCCACGTCCTCCCAGCCCCAGCCCTTGAAGTCGTCGGCGAAGGCCTCGGACTCGAAGGCGTCGCGCCGCACCAGCAGGTTGGAGGTGTAGACGTACTTCTCCGGCTGCCGGGCGCGTTCGTGGTAGGGCACACAGTCCGACTTCAGGGCCATCGCTCGGTGCACGGCGAACCCGCGTGTCGCGGGCGTCTGCTTCAGCGAGAAGCCGCCGAACGCCACGGCCGGGTCCTCCCGGGCGGCCAGGTCCGCCCAGGTCTGCAGGAAGCGGCGGTCGTCCGGTCGCATGTCGCTGTCGAGGAACAGGAAGCTGCCGGCGCGGGCGTGGCCGGCCAGGCGATTGCGGCCCCGGGCGCGCCCCTCGTTGGCCGACAGCCGGACATGGCGCGCCGGCATGCGCAGGCTGCGGATGCAGGCGCTGACCCTCGCATGCAGGTCCTCGTCGCAGGACCCGTCGTCCAGCACCACGGCCTCGACCGCGCCCTGCAGCGCAGCCGCCTCCTCGTCCAGCAGCTGGAGCAGTTCGCACGGATCGTCGCGAAGGAAGGGGATCAGCACGGACAGCGCTGCGCCCCCTGTCTTCCAGGCGGCGTTGTCGAGGACGGTCTCGGTCTGGGGATGTCTGGCCGGGCTCATGCCGCATGCCTCGCATGCACAGCCTTGAGAATTCGTGACGCGGGAGCCCGCACGCCCGCGACATCCAGCCCGAGCGCCGCCGCGGCATAGACCAGTGCGCCGACCACGGCCTTGGCGGTCAGTTCGGCCAGGCCCCCCCAGGCGGGAACGGCCATCACCGCCAGCGCCATCACGCCCACCGCGAGGAGGGTGCGGGCGAGGACGCCGAGGGGAATCGGAAGCGGCATCACCCGCCGGCCCAGCGCCCAGTAGGTCGCGGCGCCCAGGGCGTAGGTCGCGGTCGTGGCCCAGGCGGCGCCGACCAGGCCGAAGCGGGGGATGAGTACGATGTTCAGCGCAAGCCCGGCGACGACCGGGACCGCAGAGGCGGCGAGCAGCAGCTTGGTCCGCTGACCCAGGGTGAAGGCCTGCAGCAGATAGTGGGTGGTCAGGCCGGCGAACAGCGCCGCCAGGGCGATCCACGGCGTCACCTGGGCGGCGGCGTCGCGCAGGCCCTCGCCGACCATCACCTCGGCCAGCGGGCGCGCCACCAGCGCCAGGCCCGCGGCGGCGGGCAGGGTGACCAACAGGATGGTGGAGAACTGCTCCCGGGCGGCGGCCGTCATGGCTTCGCGTCCGCCGCGCTCCAGGGCCATGACCAGGGCCGGCGCCCCGGCCGCACCCAGCCAGAGGAACATCACGTCGAGCGTCCGGTTCGATAGGCTGTAGGCGGCGTGGTAGGCCCCGACGCTGGCCTCATCGAGGAACCAGGCGATCAGGAACCGGTCGCCGGTCGCCAGCACCAGGGCCATGATCATCGCCGCGGAGACCGGGAAGCCGTAGGCGGCGTAGGCCTTCAGCCGCTTCCAGTCCATCCGCCCGCGGGGCGCCTGCTTCAGCTCCGCGGGAAGGGTGAAGGGCAGGCAGACCATGGCTGCGGCCGCCAGTCCCAGCAGCGGCGCACCGCCCCCGAGACCCAGCGCCGCGAACCCGGCGCCGGCCAGGAAGCCGCCCCCGGACTGGATCATGTCCAGCCGCGCGGACGCGCCGACCTCGCCGGCCGCGCGCCGGCGTTCCTGCGCCAGCCGGACCAGGGAGCGGGCCAGCACGGCGCTCAGGCCAGCAGCCAGCGCCCATTTCAGCGGCGCCCCCGCCGGCCACAGCCACAGGCCCACCGCGCAGGCCGGCACGAAGGCCGCCGCCAGCCAGGCGAAGGCGCCGTAAAGGGTGGCGAAGTGATCGGCGCGCGACCGTTCGTCCGCCTGGGCGGCCCAGAACCGCGCCATGGCCGCCTCCAGCCAGGTGAAGGCGATGGTGTGCGCCAGGGTCATGACGCTGAACGCCAGGGCGTAGCGGCCGAAGTCCGCCGGGCTCAGCAGACGGGTGAAGACCAGGATGGCAAGGAAGCCCACCAGCCCCTGCAGGGCGTTGGCGGGCAGATAGCCCCAGACGCCGCGCCAGAACACGGACGCCGCCTCAGCGGATGGCCTGGCGATCCCCGAGCAGGCAGGGAACGGTCATGGCCATGATGTAGAGGTCGAGCCAGAAGCTCTGGCGCTCGATGTATTCGATATCCAGGGCGACGCGGCGGCGCACGTCTGCCGCCTCGTGCAGGGGGCCGCGGCTGCCCTTGATGGCGGCCCAGCCGGTCATCCCGGGCTTCAGGCGGTGGCGCCAGGCGTACTCCTTGATCAGGGTCGCGGTCTCTTCCTGGCCGGTCATGGTGCCCACGGCGTGGGGGCGCGGCCCCACCAGGGACATCTCGCCCTTCAGCACGTTGATGAGCTGCGGCAGCTCGTCGAGGCTGGTCAGGCGCAGGATGCGGCCCACGCGGGTCACCCGCGGGTCGTCGGTCTCGACCTGGCGCACGCGCGTCTTGGCGCCGACGGCGGCGGGGCCCGAGGCGGTCTCGGGCCGCATGGTGCGGAACTTCCACACCACGATCAGCTCGTTGTTGAAGCCCTGGCGCAGCTGGCGGAAGAAGACAGGGCCCGGGCTCGACAGCTTCACGGCCAGCGCGATGACCAGCATCACCGGCGCCAGCAGCACCAGCGCGATGCTGGCGATGACGAGATCCTGGGCCCGCTTGGCGAAGGCGCGACGCTCGTCCTCGGGGATCCCCGAGAGACGCGCCAGCGGGGCGTCGGCCAGGCGGCTCAGGGCGGCGGCCCGCTCCGTCTCGGTTTCCAGGTCGACCAGCAGCGACACCTCGTTGGGAAGCACCCGCAGCCGCTCAGTCAGTTCGCGCACGCGGTTCTTGGCCGAAGGATCGAGCGCCACCACCACCTTGTCGACGAAGGGGGCGATGCGGTGATCGACCAGGGCGGCGGTGTCGCCCAGTACGGGGACGCCGGCAATCGCCCGGGGCGCGCGAGACAGGCGGTCGTCGAAGACGCCGATGACGTTGACGTCGCGCCGGGCGATGGCGGCGCGGATGAGCCGCTCGGCGTGGCGCGTGGCGCCCACCACCACGACGTTGGGCGTCAGCTTGCCGTTGCGCCGCCAGGCGCGGACCGTCGCCCACCACCAGACGTGCAGCATGTGGATGGTCATGAAGGCCAGGGCCAGCCAGATGGCCAGGCCCACGGCGCTCTGTCCGCCGCCGCCGCTCAGCAGGTCAGCCGTAAGGCCCGCGAGCCCGGCCACGCCGAAGCCGCCGGCCAGCTTGCCCAGGTGGACCGCCAGCCGCTCGTTCTTGCCGAAACCGTAGAGGCCGAAGGCGCTGAGCGCCCAGATGCCCGTTGCGGTCGCGACCACCAGGGGCAGGACCGCGCGCACCGGCGCGCCGAGCACGGGGCCGGCGATGGCGGCGCCGGCCGTGGTCAGGGCCAGGGCGATCATCACCGCCGCGTCGGCCGCCGAGAAGAATCGCACCGCCATCCGGCCCGCGCCCCTGGCCCGGGATGAGACCAGCCGTTCGGGCCGCAGCGGCCCGCGGCGGTCGCGCCCTTCCTCCGCGGTCTGCGCTTCAACCGGCGCAAGGGCGCGCGCAGCCTCGGCCGCGGCGGCCTGCAGGGCCTGGGCGTCACGGCGGGAAACCGTCTCGGAACTCTTGAGGCGGGAGGCGGCGGTCATGGGTTTTCGCGGGTCCCGGGCTGGAACAGGGCCCCCGAGTTAATGCAAGGCGCGTGCAATTCGCGTTAATGGCCATGCGCTTAATTGCGCCGGGGCGAAGGACACGCTATCTGACGCGCCGCCGGAGACGTGGCCGAGTGGCTGAAGGCAACGGTTTGCTAAATCGTCATACCTCCAAAGGGTATCGAGGGTTCGAATCCCTCCGTCTCCGCCACCCATCCTGACAGCCCAGGAGACTGGACGGCGTTCAACCGCCGCTCCCGTCCCCCGAAGCACGACGGTTCTCCGCGCCCCCGGCCCGGGTTCAGGGACGGCGCATCCCGCGCCATGCAGTCTCTCCGCGAACCTCGCACATCCCTCGCAAACAAGCGTTCTGGTTGCAGTTCTGCAACTCGACAGCCTTTGCAGGTAAGTGATTGTGCGCAAAAATGAATTCGACGACGTTCGCGGGCATGCGGGAGCTCCCCACCGCCGCCCCTCGACGGCTCGGCATCCCTGATCCGATTGACGTGGCGGTCGGCGCGCGCCTGCGGCTCCGCCGGCTTCAGCTCGGCCTCAGCCAGTCCGCCCTGGGCGACATGCTCGGCCTGACCTTCCAGCAGATCCAGAAGTACGAGCGGGGGCACAACCGCATCTCGACCTCGACCCTGGTGCGGGCGGCCAATGCGCTCGAATGCAGCGTCGCCTTCCTGGTGGGCGAGACCGGTGGCGACCAGTTGGCCGACCCGGTGATGGACAAGCTGCAGACCCCCGGCGTGATGGAGCTGCTGGACGCCTACGCGGCTGTGCCGTCGAAGGTGCGCGGGCGCGTGATCGCCCTGGTCCGCAGCCTGGGCGAGGCGGGCGAGGAGCCGGACGACGAGTAGCGAGGCCTGGCCGCGTAGGATTGCGGACTATTTCGGCCGCCGCAGGAGGATTTCGGCCGCTTCCGGGTGTCTCGCTTCCAGGATTCTGGCCCAGTCGGACATCGCCGGCGCGGTGGCCGGGAGCTCGGCCGAGCGCGCGGCGACGAGATCCGCCGCCTCTCGGAGCGCCGGCCATTCCATGAGAAAAGCCAACGCCGGCAGTACTCTGGGATAGGTGGCGGCGTGGGCGAAGGCCCGCTCGAGCGCCGCGACGTCCTCGAAATCGTCGAGCCTTGCGAGATAGTCGCGCAGCGCGTCGGCCGACAGATCCCGCTCGAACACCGCCCACCGCGCCGCCTGGGCCTCATCCATCCTGCCTTCGGCCTCGAGCACGGCGATGTCGGCCAGCTCCCAGTCAGGAGCGGCGGCGGGGGCAGGGGCGGGGCGGCGGGCGCCCCATCGTCGGCCATCGGCGGCGGGCCGGGGACGGGCGGCTTCCAGCGCCTGCCGGGCCGCCTCGATCCGCCCCGCTCCCAGCAGGCGCAGGGCGATCTGGGCGCCGATCTCGGGCAGGTGGCGATGGGTGGTGGGAAGGGTTTCCAGCCAGACGTCGACGTCGCCCGAGAGGTCCGCGAGGCGCAGGACGATCAGGCGCATGGGAGCGCCGGACGGGGGGCCCTCGGCGCGCAGCAACGCCAGGATCGCAGCCGCCAGCGCGGGCCCGACCGCGGTCCCGCCCGCGTCCAGCCAGCGCGCCCAGTCGCCTGGCCGGCGCGCCATCGCCGTGGCCGTGAACGCTGCGGCGGCCAGGCCGCTTTCGTGTGCTGTATCAAGAGTTTCCCAGAGACTCTGCGCAGCGCTTTCGAACAACGCCAGCAGTTCGCCCTTGGGGTCCTTCACGCGCGCGGCGAGGCCCGGATAGAGGGCGAACCAGTCGAGCAGGCGCTGGGCGGCGAGGCCCAGGTCGAGCGCCGCGAGGCGGTCGTGGATCATGTGCAGGAGGGTGCGCAGGTCGCGGATGACCTCGGGCCGCTTGCGCCAGGAGACACGGGCGCGGCTGGCGGCGACGCTGGTCAGGCGCTTGTCGATTTCCGCTGCAAGATCAGGGGCTCCGACCTCGGCGGCCAGCTCCATGCGCAGCCGGCGCTTCCAGATGGCGTCGTCGCCCGACATCTCGAACATGAGCTCGCCCAGGCGCTCGGCGCCGAGGCGGGCGAGGTTGTCGGCGCTGAGGCGCTTGGAGGCGGCGGGGCGTTTGGCCATAAGGGGTCATAGCATCCGCGGACGCTCGGGCGAGCCCTTCACGAGCCCCCACCGGATCTGTCGTCTCAACGCCGAAACCTGCTGGATTTCGCCGCCGAACCAGCCGACCCTTCGCGTGTGTGGTGCGTTCGGGGACAGGAAGCGCCTGCGGCGCCATCCAGTCCCCCGAACCCCGGCCGTCACGCGTGTTGCCGCCTCGGGCTTGTCTCCGCCCGCCGCCAAGCTTATCCGCGTTCACATGGCTCTCGATCCCGACACCCGCGAGCAGCTGCTCGACGCCGTCCGCCGTTTCGTCAGCGAGCGGCTGCGACCGCTGGAGGCGGAGGTCGCCGAGAACGACGCGGTGCCCGACGACGTGGTCGCCGAGATGCGCGAACTCGGCCTGTTCGGCCTGTCGATCCCCGAGGCCTACGGCGGGCTCGAGCTGTCCATGGAGGAGGAGTGCCTCGTCGCCATGGAGCTGGGCCGCACCAGCCCGGCCTTCCGCTCGGTCTTCGGCACCAACGTCGGCATCGGCAGCCAGGGCCTGGTCATGTTCGGGACCGACGAGCAGAAGGCCCGCTTCCTGCCGGCCATCGCGTCGGGGGAGCTGATCACCTCCTTCGCCCTGACCGAGCCCGAGGCGGGATCCGATTCGGCGGCGGTGCAGACGCGCGCCCGCCTGGACGGCGACGCCTATGTGCTGGACGGCGCCAAGCGCTTCATCACCAACGCCGACAAGGCCGGCCTGTTCACGGTCATGGCCCGCACCGACCCTGGGACGCCGGGGGCGAAGGGCGTCTCCGCCTTCCTGGTTCCGGCCGACAGCCCGGGCCTGGCCGTGGGCAAACCCGAGAAGAAGATGGGCCAGCACGGCGCCCATGTCTGCGACGTGATCTTCGAAGGCGTGCGCGTGCCGGTCGCCAACCGCCTGGGCGCCGAGGGCGAGGGCTTCAAAGTGGCCATGCAGGTGCTCGACCGCGGCCGCCTGCACATCGCCGCCGTCTGCGTCGGCGCGGCCGAGCGCCTGATCGCCGACTGCGTGGCCTACGCGAAGGAGCGGCGGCAGTTCGGCAAGCCCATCGCCGACTTCCAGCTCGTCCAGGCCATGATCGCCGACAGCCGCACCGAGGCCATGGCCGCGCGCGCCCTGGTGCTGGAGACCGCCCGCGCCCGCGACGCCGGCGACCGCATCACCCTGCCGGCGGCGGCGTCGAAATATTTCGCCTCCGAGGTGGTCGGCCGCGTCGCCGACCGCGCCGTCCAGGTGTTCGGCGGCGCCGGCTACATCGCCGACTACGGCATCGAGCGCTTCTATCGCGACGTGCGTCTGTTCCGGATCTACGAGGGCTCGTCCCAGATCCAGCAGCTGGTCATCGCGCGCGAGACGCTGAAGGACTGACGCTGGGGGCGGCGACGCGTTCGCGATGCCGATGAACGCGTTCGCGGTGACGAAGACCGGCCCGGTCTGCCCGATGAACGGGCTATTCCGACCGAAAACCGAACGGCACGACCTTGTTGCCGGCGTCGTGGCCGATGTCGGCGCGGCCCAGCCAGGGGATGCCGGAACGCTCGCACCAGTAACGGGCGATCTCCCCCTCGGTGCGCAGGAAGGCGGGGTCGTTCTCGGGCACCTGGCTGCAGCGGCCGAGCTTCAGGCCGGCGGCTCGGCGGACCCCTTCGTTGCTCGTGACGTGGAACAGGGCCCGGTCGATTCTGTACATGTATTCATCGACTTCCTCCAACATGAGGATGTGGCCTGTGAGGTCGGGCTGCAGCGGCGTGCCGACGATGCTGGACAGGATCATCAGGTTGAACGCCGCCGTCGGCGCCGCTCCGTCGACCGACGGCTCAAGGCTCGCCGGATCGCGCTCCACCAGCCAGGCCAGCGCCCTCCGCACCGCCGCCTCGCCGCCCGCGCGTCGGATGTCCTGGGCCATCGGGCCGTGCGCCACCCGCCGGAACCCCTTGCTGTACAGGCCCGCCAGCAGGGCGCCCGCGTCGCTGTAGCCCAGATAGTCCTTGCCCGCCGCCGCCGCGTTCAGCCGCGGCAGCACCCGCTCGGCGATGCGGCACGACCCATAGCCGCCGCGTCCGAACCAGACGGCGTCGAACCCCTCGTCGTTGGCGAACTCCAGGAACGCCTCGGCCCTGGCCTCGTCAGGTCCGGCGAAGTGGCCGTCGCTCAGAAAACACTGGGGGTGAAAGACCAGCTCCACCGTCCCGGCGGCATAGGCCGCACCGACCAGCGCCTGGACCTCGGCGGCCGTTTCCGCGGCCATGGAAGAGCTGGGCGCGACCACGCCGATGCGTTTGCTCATGGAAACTCCGTCCCCACCCGGGTATCAGGCCGCGTCTTCCCCTTATAGTTTCCCGCGATGAACCGAGACAAAGCGTATTTCTTCTGCGGCGTGGGCGGCAGCGGCATGCTGCCCCTGGCGCTGATCGTGAAGTCGGCCGGCGCGCGGGTGGAAGGCTCCGACCGTGCCCTGGACCAGGGACGCACGGCCCACAAGTTCGACTACCTGCGCGCCCGCGGCGTCACCCTGCATCCCCAGGACGGCAGCGGCCTGACCCGCGCCGACCAGACCCTGGTGGTCTCCGGCGCCATCGAGGACAGCGTGCCGGACGTCCAGGCCGCGCGGCGGGCCGGGGCGGCGATCGTCACCCGCGCCGAGCTGCTGTCTCAACTGTTCAACGACGCGCCGACTTCGATCGGCGTGGCCGGCACAAGCGGCAAGTCCACGGCCACCGGCATGATCGGCTGGATCCTGCACCGCGCCGGCCGCCGACCCACGGTCATGAACGGCGCGGTAATGAAGAACTTCGTGACCGACGACGAACCCTTCGCCAGCGCGCTGGTCGGCGACGGGGACGTCTTCGTCAGCGAGGTGGACGAGAGCGACGGCTCCATCGCGCGCTACTGTCCCCAGGTCGCCGTGGTGAACAACATCTCGCTGGACCACAAGTCGATGGAGGAGCTGCGCAAGCTGTTCGAGGACTTCATCGGCAAGGCGGACGCAGCGGTGCTCAATCTCGACAACGAGGAGACCGCGGCGCTCGCGGCGCGGGCCGGCGCGGGCAGGGTCATCACCTTCAGCCTGACCAGCGAGGCGGACCTCGTCGCCGGCAACATCGAACCGAAACCGGGCGGAATTTCCTTCGACGTCTCCTGCCGCGAGACCGGCGAGGGCGCCCACGTCGACCTGCAGGTCCCCGGCGTCCACAACGTTTCCAATTCGCTGGCCGCCATCGGCGCAGCCATGGCCTGCGGCGTGAGCGTCGTCGAAGCGGCCGACGCCCTGCGCAGCTTCACCGGCATCAAGCGCCGCCTGGACGTGGTGGGCGAGACGGGCGGGGTGACGGTCATCGACGACTTCGCCCACAACCCCGACAAGATCGCCGCCACCCTGGAGACCCTGCACGCCTTCCCCGGCCGGCTGCTGGTGATGTTCCAGCCCCACGGTTTCGGGCCGCTTCGGCTCATGCGGCACGAATTCATCGAGGAGTTCGTCACCGATCTGAACCCCGACGACGTCCTGCTGATGCCTGAGCCGGTCTATTTCGGCGGCACGGTCGACCGCTCGGTTTCCAGCCGCGATATCATCGAGGGCGTCCGCGAGGCGGGGCTGACCGCGGAAGCGCTGCCCGATCGCGCCGCCTGCGGCGAGCGTCTGCTTGAACTGGCGCAGCCGGGCGACCGGATCGTGGTCATGGGCGCGCGCGACGACACCCTTTCGCAGTTCGCGGCCGAGATGTTGCAGCGGCTGGGAGAACGCCCGGCCGGAACCTGACGCCCCGCCTGCGGTTTCGCGTCAGAGGAGGCGTCGCATGGTAGAGGTCCGAGACGTTCCGGGAACGCAGCGAACGGGCGGCGAACGCCGACAGGTGATCGGCTGGCTGGTGCCCGCGGAGGAGCGCGATCGCCTGCTGGATCAGTTCAGGCCCCTGTACGAGAAGGTGGTGGCGGACCACGTCACCCTGCGCGTCGGGGTGGTGGACGAGGCGCCGGCGCCGGAAGAAACCGAGGGCGAAATCGTGGGCGTGGCCGACGATGGTTCTGGCGTCCAGGCCCTGGTCGTCAGTATCGGGGGCGACACCGCCAGGCCCGGCGGCGGGACCTACCACATCACCTGGTCGCTCGGCGCAACGCGCAAGGCCCGTGAGAGCAACGACGTGATCGCCCGGAAGGGCTGGGAGCCGCTGGACAGGCCCGTGCCGGTGCGCCTCGAACCGGGCCGCTTCTTCGGCTGATGGCCCGCGCCCCCAGGGTCTATCGCGCGGACTTTGACGGCGTGCACGAATGGATCGTCGCCGCGCCGAACCAGCGGGCGGCGCTGGACGCCTTCGGGGTCAGCCAGGACCTGTTCGCCCAGGGACGGGCCGGCGTCGAGAGCGACGAGGAGGCGGTGGCCGCCGCCCGCGCGGCTCCCGGCCGGCCGCTACGCCGCATGAAGGGTTCGGACGATCCGTTCGCGCTCCCGGACGGCGATGGCGGCGGGTGGGCCGCCGCGCTGAAGGCCGCGCCGAAGGGCGCGTCCAGGGCCGCACCCAAAGCTGCGGTCACCGGCAAGGCGAAGGCTGGCGCGGCGAAGGCCCCCAAGCCTGCGCCGCCCCCGCGGCAGGACAGCCCGAAGTCTCTACCGTCTCCGCCGGCCGGCGCCTCGAAGCGCCGGGCCCCCGCGCGGAAGAAGCCGGACCCGCCCGCGCCCGTACGCAAGGCGCCGGACCGCCGACCCCTCATGCAGGCCCAGGCCGCCCTGAAGAGCTTCGGGCGCGAGGAGGCGAAGGCCCTGCGCGAGCTCGAACAGGCGCGCCGGGATCTCGAGCGCCGCGAGGCCAAGGTGAGGGCGGACCTCGAGAAACGGCGCGCGGCGCTGGAGCGCGAGGTAGCCCGCGCGCGCAAACTCTACGAGGATGCGCAGGACGGGTAGGGGATGCCTCTCCTTCAGGAGAGGACGAGGGCCGACCGCGCAGCGGTCGGAACTCGGGTGAGGCGTCGCCGGACTCCACTACCGCCTCACCCGCTCCCCGCCTTCGCTTCGCTCAGACGGGCTCGCGTCCTCTCCCAAGGGAGAAGAAGATCCTCAACGGCGCCGACGAGCCCGGTGCACGGCTTCGTCGAGCGCCTGGAGGAAGCGGGAGCGGTCGGCGGGCTGGAAGGGCGGGGGGCCCCGGGTGACTTCGCCCATGGAGCGCAGGTGCTCGCCGATGGCGCGGCCGGCGAGGGCCGAGCCGATGGCGTCGGGGGTGAAGACCTGACCGTTCGGCCTGATGGCCTGGGCGCCCGCCTTCAGGCAGCGGTCGGCCAGCGGGATGTCGGAGGTGACGACTATGTCGCGAGGCCCGGCCCGTTCCGCGATCCAGTCGTCCGCGACGTCCGGTCCGGCCTCGACCACCACCTGTTCGATCAGGGGCTCGCGCGGCGCCATCATGAAGGCGTTGGAGACGAGGTACATACGCAGTGCGTAGCGGCGGCCGACGCGATAGACCTCCTCCTTCACCGGACAGGCGTCGGCGTCGATGAAGATGCGGGGTTCGGAAGCGGGCTCGGTCACGCGGTTTCGCTAGCAGCCTGCCGGGCGTTCCGCAGCTACTTCCTGTCCGGCTCGACGTAGCCGCCGGCGTCGTAGCCGTCGCCGGACGTGGGCGAGGTTCCGTCGTCGGCCACTACCGGCTGGCCTGCCTGATCCAGTGCGGGCGCGCTCCCGCGGGCGAACAGGTTGCCGAACAGCAGGACCAGGATGAGCGCCGTCACCCCGAGACCGATCACCAGCGGAATGGTGGGGAAGGGGCGGCGCGGCTTTCCGGACGTGTCGGGCGGGCGGTCGGTAATGGGGCTGGTCTCCTGCCGGGACCAACCGCGCGGCCTTGGCCGTGGTTCCGGTCAGCGGCAGGGGTAGAGGTTCTCGAGCGCCCGGTTCAGGGCGGGGTCCGTCGGCTGCGCCGCCAGGTCGGGCCGGGCCTTCAGCCAGGCGACGACGGCGCCGGTGATGGCGATGGTGTCGTCGCCTTCCTGCGGCAGGCAATAGCCGACCTTCTGCTCGCCGACGCTGAAGCGCCAGGTATGGTCGAACAGGATGTCCGAGCAGGTCTTCATGTCCCGGTCGCAGACCTGGAGATAGTCGGCGACGGTCGGGACCCGCGGCGGGGTAGACGGCGTATAGCCCTGCTGGGCCATGGCCATCAGGAGGGAACTCAGCAGCGGTGCAAGCATGGCGGTCTCCCTTCGGAGCCACGAGCTTAGGCCCGCCTTGCCGGACCGCCAAATCTGCTAGAGATGGGTCATGCCCGGCAGCCAGGATTTCGCCCCCGATCCCCGCAATCAGGACGCCCTGATCTGGCTGAACGGGAGGCTGGTCCCCCGGGCGGAAGCCGTGGTGTCGGTGTTCGACGCCGGGTTCGTGCTCGGCGACGGCGTTTGGGAAGGGTTGCGCCTGCACCGGGGCGGCCTGGTGTTCCTCGACGCCCATCTCGACCGTTTGTACGAGGGCGCCGCCGCCATCGCGCTGGACATCGGCATGAGCCGCGAGGAAGTCACCGCCGCCCTCTGGTCCGTGCTGGACGCCAACGGGATGACCGACGGGGTTCACATCCGGCTGATGGTCACTCGCGGCGAGAAGCGCGCGCCGAACCAGGACCCGCGCAACGCGCTCGGGCGCCCGACGGTCGTCATCGTGGCCGAGCACAAGCTGCCGGATCCGGAGGTGCAGCAACGCGGCCTCTCGCTGGCCACCAGCAGCATCCGCTGCACCCCGGCCGAGATGTTCGACATGCGCCTGAACTCGCACAGCCGGCTGAACCTGATCCGAGCTCTGCTGGACGCCATCGAGGCGGGGGCGGACGAGGCGCTGATGCTGGACCCGCACGGCTACCTGTCGAGCTGCAACGCGACCAACCTGTTCTGGGTCAGGGACGGGGAGGTGCGGACCTCGTCGGGCGAATACTGCTTCAACGGGGTGACGCGCGCCAACGTCATCGGCCTGTGCCGCGAGCACGGCATTCCCCTGCGGCCCGGGGACTATCCGCTGGATGACATTCACGCCGCCGACGAGGCCTTCGTCACCGGGACCTTCGGGGGCCTGACACCGGTGCGCGAGGTCGACGGCCGTGTCCTGCGCGAAGCCTTGCCCGGGCCGACAACGCGGCGGCTGGCGGCGCTCTACGAAGGGCTGAAGGACGCCGAGGCGAAACGGGGGACCCGATGAGCGCGGGAACGGTGCGGATCGCCATGTGGTCGGGGCCGCGCAACATCTCCACCGCCATGATGCGCGCCTTCGAGAACCGGCCTGACACCGCGGTGTCCGACGAGCCGTTCTATGCCGCCTACCTGGCCGCAAGCGGGGCCGACCATCCGATGCGCGCCGAGGTGCTGGCGTCGCAGCCGACGGACTGGCGCGTGGTGGCGGATCAACTGGCGGGCGCCGCGCCCGACGGCGCGCCGGTCTGGTACCAGAAACACATGACCCACCACATGCTGCCCGACTTCGGCCTGGAGTGGAGCGAGGCGTGCCGCAACGCCTTCCTGATCCGGGCGCCCGAGGCGGTGCTGGCGTCCTACGCCAGGAAGCGCGAGGCGCCGACCCTGGCCGACATCGGGGTCGAGCGGCAGGTGGAGCTGTTCGAGCGCGAGGCCGACCGCCTGGGCAAGGCGCCGCCGGTGATCGATTCCGCCTACGTGCTGGCTAATCCGCGCCGCGCGCTGTCGCGGCTCTGCGAAGCGCTGGGGATCGGGTTCTCGGAGCAGATGCTGGCCTGGCCCGCCGGCCCGCGCGACAGCGACGGGGTCTGGGCGCCGGTGTGGTACGAGGCGGTCGAGCGGTCGACCGGGTTCGGGCCGCCGCGTCCGGCGCCGTCGCCCGACGCCCTGCCGGACCGGCTTCGCCGCCTCGCTGACCAGGCGCGGCCCTGCTACGCCCGCATGGCGGAATTCGCCCTGGGTTGACGTTGCGTACGGCTTGGCTAGCGCCGGGCGAAGGGTTACGACCGAAGCCCCATCGAAGGAGCTGCCCCATGGCCGACCTGGCTCAGATCACCGACCAAATCCGCAGCCGGATCGGAGAGAACTCCGGCCTCGGCAAGACCGTGAAGATCGACCTCGGCGACGACGGCAAGATCTTCATCGACGGCGCCTCGGTTCCGAACACGGTGACCAACGAGGACAAACCCGCCGACGCCACCATCCAGATTTCCAAGGCCGACTTCCTCGACATGGCCGAAGGCAAGCTCGACGGCATGATGGCCTTCATGCAGGGCAAGCTGCGGGTGCAGGGCGACATGATGCTGGCCCAGCGCCTGGGCCCGCTGCTGAAGGGCTGACCCCAAAAGAGAAAGCCCGGCGCGAGGCGCCGGGCTTTCCCTCACGAGTGATCCGGAAGATCAGGACTTCTTCTTGTCCCGATCCCGCTCGTTGTCGCCGCCGGAGACCTTGCTGAGCTGCGAGTTGGTCTCGAGCGTGCCGCCGCGGTCGCCGTCGGAGGAGGCGCCGGACGTGCCCGAGGAGCTCTGGCCGGACGATCCCTGGCCGGACGACGAATAACCGCCGGACTGCGACAGGGTCTGGTCGCCCTGTCCGCCCTGGCTGCGGCGCTGCTGACGCCACTGGTTGAAGTCGTTCGAGAACTGCTGGCGGCGTTCCTGGCGCCAGCTGTGATAGTCCTGATCGAGCTCCGAGAGCTGCTGCTCGCGCCAGTGCAGGTAGTCGGGGTCGAAGTCTCCGTGCTGGCCGGAGTGGGTCTGGCCGGACTGCCCGTAAGACTGGCCGTAGGACTGACCATAGGACTGGCCCTGGCCGCCTGAACGTCCGGAGCCGACATCCTGGCCCTGGCCCTGCCAGATCTGGGCGCCGGGCGCGTAGCCCGAGGACTCGTAGCCTTGGTGCGTGGCGCCGGACTGGCCGAAGGAGCCGCCGGTCTGGCTGGCGCCGGAGTAGCCGCCGCTGCCGAAGCCGCCGTGCCCGCGCTGGCCATAGTCCCCGCCGCCGTAGCTCTGGCCCCAGTTCTGGCCCGAGCCCTGGCCGGAGGGTGAGCCGTAGCCCGACTGGGTCGCGCTCTGGCCGTAGCCGCCGTAGCCGCCCGACTGACCGCCGTAGCCGCCGCCCTGGGAGTAGCCGGATCCGCCGCGCGGACCGTAGCCGCCTTCCTGGTATCCCTGGCCGTAGCCGCCCTGGGCGCCGTAGCCCTGGCCGTAGGGCGAGGATTGACCGTAGTCCGACTGGCCGTAGTTCGAGCGGCCGGAGCCGCCGAAGCCGGACTGGCCGTAATCGCGGTCAATGTTCTCCTCGCCGCCGCCGTAGCCGGCCTGGCCGAAGCGGCTGCGGGATTCGCCGCGGGTCATCTGGTCGCCGTAGCCCTGCTGCGAGCCGTAGCTCTGAGAACGGTAGCCCTGAGAGCCGTAGCCCTGTGAGCCGGACTGGCCGTACTGGCGCGAGCCCTCGTCCCAGGAACGACCTTCGTCATAGCGCGAGCTGCGGGTCTCGCGGTCACGCCCGAACCGCTCGTCGTCGTGGTGGCGGCCGTAGAGGCCGGTTTCATGCTGATCCCTGTTGGCCATCGGGGTCTCCCTCTGCTGGTTGGTTGCTCGGGAAACCAGTGCGTTGGGCCGAATGTTCCGCGTCACCGAACCGCCACACAGGGGCTTGATTCGCACGCCAGGCGACCGCAGAGGGGACCCGCCGGGGCCTATCACATGTTAGGAATCGGCCTCCGGAAAGAAGTGCCCGTGCCCAAAGCCAAGACAGAGACAGACACACCGGGCGCGCCGGCTCCCCAGCCGGCAGAGCCGGCGCGCGACGCCCTGGGCGAGCGGCTGCGCGGGATGTTCCAGGCGGTGGAGAGCGCGCCGGTCCCGGAAGAGATTACCAGGCTGGTCGAGGCGCTGGAGAAGAAGCGGCGCAAGGGCCGTCGTCGGCCCGGCGATCACTGAGGCTCAGTCGGCGAGGGGCAGGTCGCCGAAGGTGTCGGAGGCTTCCTCCGCGTCCATGATCTTGAGCAGGCGGCTGCGGGCGCGGTTCACGCGGCTCTTGATGGTGCCGAGCGCGCAGCCGCAGATCTCGGCGGCTTCCTCGTAGGTCAGGCCCGCGGCGCCGACCAGGATCAGGGCCTCGCGGTGTTCGTCCGGCAGGCGCTGCAGCGCCTCCTGCATGCCGCGCAGGGCCACGCTCCAGTCCTGGGTGGGGGCGGCGTGCAGGGTGGCGGCGTGCTTGCCGTCGCCATCGCTGACCTCGCGCCGCCGGCGCACCGCGTTCGTGTAGAAGGTGTTGCGCAGGATCGTGAACAGCCAGGCGCGCAGGTTGGTGCCCGGCTCGAACTTGTCGCGGTGGGTCCAGGCCTTGATCAGGGTGTCCTGGACCAGGTCGTCGGCGTCCGATCCGTTGCGGCTGAGCGACCAAGCGAAGGCGCGCAGGGCGGGGATAAGGCCTATGACGTCATGCTGCCAGGAATCGAAGGCGATCGGATCTGGCGAGGAGACAGCGTCCCGGGTGACGGCGGCGTGTTCCGGAAGCTGACTCTCTACATTCATACCGATTGGCCCTGCTGCGCCCCCGCGGCCCGCCGTAAAGACCGGCTCCAGGCGGTTTGCCGATGTTCGATGAACGCGTACGCTAGGCTTGCGTTCCTGTGCTGCAGTCGAGGATTCCCATGGCGATGACCGGCCGAACGGCCCTGCAGTCCGACAGGACGCCTGGGCGCGACGCGTCGACGGCGCTGGAGCGCTATCGCGCCGTGCGCGTGGCCAGCCTGCAGCTGGCGGCGCCGTTGTCGGCCGAGGACCAGCAGGCCCAGTCCATGCCCGACGCCAGCCCCGTGAAGTGGCACCTGGCGCACGCGACCTGGTTCTTCGAGACCATGCTGCTGCGGCGCGATCCCGGTTACGAGGCGGTGGACCCGGTCTACGACCGCCTGTTCAACTCCTACTACGACAGCATCGGCGAACGGGTCGCGCGGCCCGCACGCGGCATGATCACCCGGCCCGGGCTCGACGAGGTGCTGGCCTACCGCAAGGCGGTGGACGCGCGCATGGCCTCGTGGCTGCAGCGGCTCGACCCGGAGGCGGATCCCGAGGGGGCCTGGCTCTTCGAGCTCGGCCTGAACCATGAGCAGCAGCACCAGGAGCTGATCTTGTCGGACGTGCTGCACCTGTTCGCCCAGTCGCCGCTGACCCCGGCCTACCGCGAGGACGACCCGCCGCGCCATGGCGATCCGGGCGACATGGCGTTCGCCGGGTTCGAGGGCGGCGTGGTGGAGGTCGGAGCGACCGGCGCCGGCTTCGCCTACGACAACGAGACGCCGCGGCATCGAGTCATGCTCGTCCCGTTCGAGATCGCGGACCGGCTGGTGACCAATGCGGAGTGGCTGGCGTTCATCGCGGACGGCGGCTACCGGCGGCCGGAGTTGTGGATGTCCGACGGCTGGGCGCGCGTGCAGACGGAAACCTGGGCGGCGCCGCTGTACTGGCGGGACGGCGAGGGGGGATGGCTGGAGATGGGCCTGCACGGGCTGCGCCCGCTCGACCCGCACGCGCCGGTGGGTCACGTCAGCTGGTACGAGGCCGACGCCTACGCCCGCTGGTCCGGCGCGCGCCTGCCCACCGAGTACGAATGGGAGCACGCGGCGACCGCGCGGCCGGGTGCGATGCGGCAGGTGGACGACGCTCTGTGGCAGTGGACGTCGAGCGCCTATGGCCCCTATCCGGGGTTCCGGCCGGGGCCGGGGTCGGCCGGAGAGTACAACGGCAAGTTCATGGCCAGCCAGATGGTGCTGCGCGGCGGCGCGGCGGCGACGCCGCGCGGACACTCGCGGCCGACCTATCGGAACTTCTACTATCCGCACCAGCGCTGGCAGTTCGCGGGGCTTCGCCTCGCGCGGGACGCGGGCGCGTGAGCGAAGCGTTCCGTACGGCCCTCATCGAGGCCCTGTCCCGTCCCGACAAGAGCATCTCGCCCAAGTGGTTCTACGACGAGCAGGGCTCGGCCCTGTTCGAGCAGATCACCGAGCTGCCCGAGTACTATCCCACCCGCACCGAGGCGGCGCTGCTGCGGCAGGCGGCGCCCGAGTTGTCTGCGCTGATCCCGGAGGGGGCGGTGCTGGTGGAGTTCGGCAGCGGCGCCAGCGCCAAGACGCGCATCCTGCTAGACGCCGCGCCGCAGCTTTCGGCCTACGTCCCGATCGACATCAGCGTCGAGGCGCTGGAGGCCGCAGCCGCGCGGCTGGACGCCGACTATCCGGACCTGACGGTCGCCCCGGCGCCGGGCGACTTCACCAGCACGGTCGAACTGCCGCCGGAGGCCAAGGGCCGGCCGCTGGTCGGCTTCTTCCCCGGCTCGACCATAGGCAACTTCACGCCCGAGGCGGCCGCGCGCTTCCTGAGGATGGCGCGGGCCATGCTGGGGGAGGGCGCTGAACTGATCCTGGGGGCCGATATGGTGAAAGACGAGGCGACGCTGGTGGCGGCCTACGACGATGCGCAGGGGGTGACGGCGCGGTTCAACCTGAACCTGCTGGCGCGGGCCAATCGAGAGCTGGGCGCCGACTTCGACCTGGATCAGTTCGAGCACCGGGCCGTCTGGAACGCGGACCGCCGGCGCATAGAGATGCACCTGGTCAGCCGCATTGACCAGACCGTGCACGTCGACGACCGGACGTTCGATTTCGCGAGTGGGGAGAGGCTGCATACCGAGAACTCCCACAAGTTCACGGTGGAGAGCCTGGAGGCCATGGCCCGGGAGGCCGGATGGACTCTCGGGCGGAGCTGGATTTCAGCCCCGCCCGAGTTCGGCGTGTTTCTTCTGACCTGAGCCTACTGGCGGGTCTGGGCCTTGGTTGCGCCGTTCTGGCGCTTGGACCGGCTCCCGTGGGAGGCTTCGCCGCCCTTGCGGCCCGCGTCGGCGGCGAGGTTGCGATCCTGGGAGAAGCTTCTCTTCTCCGCCGGGACGCTCGCGCCGCCCTTGCGGGCGATCTCGCGCTGACGCGCGGGGTCCATGGAGGCGAACCCGCGTCGGGAGGCGCCTGTACGTTCGTTACCTGGGCTTTGCGCCATCTCTGGCTCCTTGGTTGGTGACCGCTGCTGCTCGCCCCGGCCCGGTGTGGCTTTTGAACCCACAGGCTTGGCGGTGGTTCCGCCCAAGTGTCCGGTTTTGTTCACAAGCTTGTCAGGCATGGGCGTCGTGGGGTCGGGGGTCGCTGGGCTGGCCGACGCCTGGGTCGATGGGCGGCATCTCGTCCGGCGCCTGGGGCGGCTCGATCTCGGGCTGCGGGATCGGCGGCGACACCGGTTCGTTGGGCGTCGGAGGGGTGGGATCGGTCATGGCGGAGCCTCCTGCTTCGCCATGGAGAACACGCGGAGGCGCGCATGGTTCGCGCCGATCAGGAACGGCTTGGCTTGCGGCGTGTTTTCAGTGTGTCCGGGCTACACATCATGTCATCCCAAGAGCCGATCCTCAGGCAGACGCCCTATCTCCGACGCTACGCCCGCGCGCTGACGGGCTCCCAGCGCGAGGGAGACGATCTGGTGCAGGCAACGCTCGAGAACCTGCTGGGCGGCCATGTCCCGCTGGATCGAACGGTCGCGCTGAGGACCGGGTTGTTCAAGGCGCTGCACGACACCTGGCGCCAGGCCCTGAACGGACACTCCATCGACGCTCCACGGCGCCTCGCCGCCGACGTTCGCCTGCAGCGGATGACCCCCGAGCACCGTACAGTCATCCTGCTGGTACTGATGGAGGGCTTCAGCTTCACCGAGGCGGCCTTCATTCTTGGGGTTGCGG
Organism: Pseudomonadota bacterium; assembly: GCA_023432855.1. Lineage (GTDB taxonomy): Bacteria > Pseudomonadota > Alphaproteobacteria > Caulobacterales > Caulobacteraceae > JAEZEZ01. The sequence continues at coordinate 27,356 of JAEZEZ010000015.1, forward strand.
AGGAGGAGGCGAACCGCCGCTTCGAGGCGGCGCAGCGCTCCATCGAACGCCAGCTCGCCACCGACGTCTTGATCATCGAGGACGAGCCGGTCATCGCGCTCGACCTGCAGCGTCTGGCGACCGGGCTGGGCCACAAGGTCATCGGGGTCGCCGCCACGCACGCCGAGGCCATCTCTCTCAGCAAGGCCAGTTCGCCCGGTCTGGTCCTGGCCGACGTACGGCTGGCCGACGGCTCGAGCGGCATCGAAGCGGTCGGCGAAATCCTCGAGAGTTACGACGTGCCGGTCGTCTTCATCACCGCCTACCCGGAGCGGCTGCTCACCGGCAATCGCCCCGAGCCGGCCTTCCTCGTGACCAAGCCCTTCAATGAGCAGACCGTGAAGGCGCTGATCGGGCAGGCGCTGTTCTTCCACCAGCCTCGCCCGCGGATGAAGGCTATACTCTAGGAACCGCCCGCCTGACTGGCCCGTTCCTGCCAGGCTGCAGCAAGGAGAGCACGATGACCGACGTGACCGGCAAGACCCCGACCCCCGGCGCCCCGAAGCCGCGGAAACCCGCTACCGGGGCCAAGCAGACCGGCTCAACGTCGGATCCGCGCACGGCCGGCGCCTCTGTCGGCGGGGCATCCACGAGCAAGACGGGAGGCGCCGCCGGCGCCTACTCGGCAGGCGCCCCCAGCATGGCCCCCCAGGACGCGGCCCCTTCCCGGCAGGGCGACGTCAGCTCTGATACCGCCGCGGAGCTCTCGAAGTCGCGGAAACCCGTCGCGCTGAGCGAGGAAGACAGCGTGCTGCTGGCCGGCCTGGAATCGGTGCAGTCGCGGGCCGAGGCGCTTCGTGACTGGGCCCTGATCCGGCGCGAGGAAGCGAAGGACGCCGTGCGGACCCATCCGCTCGGGTCCAGCGTCATCGTCTTCGGGGCCGGAATGATCTTCGGTCTGCTGCTCGCTCGCCGTTAGGCGGCGGTAACGTCGAAGCCGAGATCCCGTGCGGTCCTGGCCAGGTCGTCTTCCGTGTACGGCTTGGGCAGGACGCGCACCTTGTCGTCGTCCGTGAACTGCGCAGTCAGTTCGGCCTCGTCGTAGCCGCTGGCGACAATTACCGACAGGCTCTCGTCCAGGGCGCGGAGACGGCGCGTAAGCTCGTCGCCCCGCATGTCGGGCAGGCCGACGTCGATCACGGCGAGGTTGGGGCTGAAGCCCTGCAGCTCCGCCAGGGCTTCGGCTGCGTTGCGGGCCGATCGCGCTTCGAATCCAAGGGCGATCAGCGCCTCTTCGGCGATCATGGCGACCAGGGGTTCGTCCTCAACCAACAGTGCTCGCACCGGCGCCCTCATACTTCACTCGTCCCGGATTCCCCGGCGGGCGACAAGCTAGAGGGTTCTTTCCGCCATTGCGAGGCCCCGTGGCAGACCCGTGTTAGGCGAGGCGACAGTCGCGTTCTCAGCCGGCGCCGCCCAAGAAGAAAGCCCGGGGCGTGAGCCCCGGGCTTCCACTCAGACAGGCAGGCTGTCGTCAGTCTTCCTTGACGTTGTCCACGTGGCCGCCGAGCGCTTCGGCCGGGGAGGCCAGGGTCGTCTCTTCGGAAACATCGATGCCCTTGGCGAGCTTCGAGTTCCACAGGCCGTAGAGGAAGTACACGGCGGCGCCCACCGCGCCGTACACGCCGAGGATGGTCAGCGGCACGGGATCGTCGTTGGCCGCCCGCTCGAGCATCGGGGCGAAGTTCTGGAAAGCCAGGAAGCCGCAGGCCAGGATGCCGAGTCCGGCCGTAATCATGCCGCCCGGCACGCGGAACGGGCGGTGCATGTTCGGGTGCGTGATGCGCAGCGAGATCACCGACAGGCAGACGATGGCGAAAGCCGTCGCCGTTCCCAGGGAGACGAGGTCCCCCAGCAGGCTGATGGGCAGGAAGGCCGCCGCGATCGAGATGAACACGCCCAGCAGGATCGTGCCCATCCAGGGCGTGCGGAACTTCTGGTGGATGTTGGCGAACACCTTCGGCAGCAGGCCGTCACGGGCCATGGTGTAGAAGATGCGCGTCTGGCCGTAGACCAGCACCAGCATCACCGAGCTGAGCCCCGTGACCGCGCCGATCTTGATCATGAAGCTGATCAGGTTGAGCTTGCCGCCCTCGGCCGCAGCCCACGGAACGTCGGCCCAGTGCAGGCCCATGCGGTCGATGGCGATGGCGATGGGCGCCGGGCCGGCCAGCTCCTTGTAGGGCACGACGCCGGTCATGACGGCGGCCACGCACATGTAGATGAGCGTACAGATGATCAGAGCGCCGAGGATGCCGATCGGCACGTCCTTGGACGGGTTCTTGGCTTCCGCCGCAGCGGTGGAGACAGCCTCGAAGCCCACGTAGGCGAAGAAGATGATCGCGGCGCCGCGGAAAATGCCGCCGACGCCGTATTCGCCCGCGCGACCAGTGGGCTCGGGCACGAAGGGCACCCAGTTGTCCGGATTCACATAGGCGATCCCGACCCCGATGAAGGTCAGCAGCACCAGCACCTTGATGACCACGATCACGTTGTTGACGTTCGCGGACTCGCTGACGCCGAGGACGAGCAGGGCGGTGACCATGGCGATGCCGATGGCGGCGACCAGGTTGAAGGTGCCGGTCGGCAGGAAGACCAGGTTGCCGGCCTCGTTGGGCACGGCCTGGATCAGCGGGGTCGCCCACATGTTGCCCTCGTTGCCTCCTGGCAATGAGATGGCCGGGAAATGCACCCCGAAGTCGGCGAGCAGCGAGACGATGTAGCCTGACCAGCCGACGGCCACGGTGGATGCCGCCACGCCGTATTCCAGCAGGAGCAGCCAGCCCATGATCCAGGCGAAGATCTCGCCCATGGTCCCGTAGGCGTAGGTGTAGGCGGAGCCCGAGACCGGCATGGTCGACGCCAGTTCGGCGTAGCAGAGACCCGCGAGCGCGCAGGCGATGCCCGCGACCACGAACGAAATCATGATCGCCGGACCGGCGTTAGCCGACGCCACCTGGCCCGTGAGAACGAAGATCCCCGCGCCGATGATGGCGCCGACGCCGAGGCTGACCAGGTTGATCGGGCCGAGCGAACGCTTCAGTTCACTGCGCGCTGCCTCCCTCTGGATCCGCTCGACGGACTTCTTGATGAACAACCGGAATCCCGGCGGGCGAGCCGAAGTATCGGACATGCGTCGCTATTCCCCCTGTGGCCTGCTCTCCCCAGAGCGGCCGGTTTCACAGGGGGCGGACGTTAGAGAGGGCCGCCGTCGCGCGCAACAAGGCTTTACGGACGGTGAAGGCCGTCGGCCTGCTTCCCGCCCGCCCGGCGCACGGCTAGGGATGCCCCATGCTTCCCATCCACAGCGTTCTAGAGGACCTGAAGGCGGCGCTTGCCAACGCCAACTGCGCCGTGCTGGTCGCGCCGCCGGGCGCCGGCAAGACGACAGTCACACCCCTGGCCCTGCTGGACGCGCCGTGGACGTGCGGCGGCAAGATCCTGGTCCTGGAGCCCCGCCGGCTCGCGGCGCGGGCAGCGGCTGCGCGCATGGCGCAGACCCTCGGGGAAAGGGTCGGAGACACCGTGGGTTATCGCGTCCGCCTGCAGTCGAAGGTGAGCGGCAGGACGCGGATCGAGGTGGTCACCGAAGGGGTGTTCACGCGGATGATCCTCGACGACCCTGGCCTGGACGGAGTTGCGGCGGTCCTGTTCGACGAGTTCCATGAGCGCAGTCTTGACGCGGACCTTGGCCTCGCCCTGGCCCGCGACGCCCAGCAGGTCCTGCGCGAGGATCTTCGGCTGCTGGTCATGTCGGCGACACTGGACGGCGCCCGGGTGGCGGCTTTGCTGGGGGACGCGCCGGTCATCGAAAGCCAGGGCCGCGCCTGGCCGGTGGAAACCCGCTACCTGGGCCGGGACCCGCGGGAGCGAATCGAAGACGCCGTCACCCGCGCGGCAGCCAGGGCGCTGGCCGAGGAGACCGGAAGCCTGCTGGTCTTCCTGCCGGGCCAGGGGGAGATTCGCCGCACCGAGGAACGCCTGACCGAGCGTGTCCGCGACCCGTCGGTGACGCTGGCGCCGCTCTACGGGGCCATGGACCCGGCGGACCAGGACCGCGCCATATCGCCCGCCCCTGACGGACGGCGAAAGGTGGTGCTGGCCACGTCCATCGCGGAGACCAGCCTGACCATCGAGGGTGTCCGCGTCGTGATCGACTGCGGCCTCTCGCGGGTCCCGCGCTACGATCCGGCCTCGGGCCTGACGCGGCTCGAGACTGTGCGCGTCTCGCGCGCCGCCGCCGACCAGAGGCGGGGGCGGGCCGGCCGAACGGAGCCAGGGGTCTGCTACCGCCTGTGGGAGGAGGCGGAAACGCGCTCGCTGCCGCCCTATGGTCGGCCCGAGATCCTGGAGGCCGATCTCGCCGGCCTGGCGCTGGACCTCGCCCGTTGGGGCGCTCGGGACCCGGCCGGCCTCGCCTTCATGGACCCGCCGCCGGCGGCCGCCTTCCGCGAGGCGCGAAGCCTCCTGCACGGCTTGCAGGCGCTGGACGACCAGGGGGAACTTACGTCGCACGGGCGAGCCTTGACGTCGCTGCCGCTGCCGCCACGGCTGGCGCACATGCTGCTGGCCGGCGCGCGGGGCGGCGAGGCGGAACTGGCGTCGCGGATCGCGGCGGTGCTGACGGAGCGTGGGCTGGGCGGATCAGACACGGATCTGCGCACCCGGCTGGATCGCTTCGGCCGCGAGCGCGGCGGCCGCGCCGGAGACGCGCGGGCGCTTGCAGACCGCTGGGCGCGGGAAGCGCGCAGGCTGGCCGGACCCGTGGGGGATGGGGCGGAAGCTGATCCCGCCCTTTTGCTGGCGGAAGCCTTTCCCGAGCGGGTGGCCCGCGCCCGGGGCAAGCCCGGCGAGTTCCTGCTGGCTTCGGGGCGGGGCGTGTTTCTCGAGGCGACCGATGCGCTGGCGCGCGAGCGCTGGCTGGCAGTGGGCGAACTCGGCGGCGGGGCGGCTCGCGACCGCATCCTGCTGGCCGCACCGCTGAACGAAGGGGCCCTGCTGGCCGCCTTCGCCGATCGGATCGAGACCGAGACCCGTGTCGAGCCGGACGAACGCGGCCGGGTCAAGGCGCGGCGCATCCGCAGGCTCGGACGCATCGTCGTCGAGGAGCGCATCGTCGAGAACGCGCCTCGCGAGGTGATCGAGAAGGCCCTGCTGGAAGAGATCCGCCGCCGGCCCGGGGAGCTGCCGTGGGGTGAGAGGTCGTCGTCGCTGCGCGCGCGGGTGATGTTCCTTCACAGCCTGGACCCGGTTTGGCCCGACCTGTCCGACGAAGGTCTCGCCCGCCGCATCGACGACTGGGCGCCGCCTCTGGCGGCCGGGCGCGCCTCGCTGGGCGAGATTAGCGACGGTGCGCTGGCCGCCGCCCTGGAGGGACTCATTCCATGGGAACTGCGACGGCGACTGGACGAGGAGGCGCCGGAGCGGTTTGAGGCGCCGACCGGATCGCGGTTGCGCATCGACTACGCCGCCGAGGGCGGCCCGCGCGTGGAAATCCGGGTCCAGGAGCTATTTGGCCTCGGGGTTCACCCGACAGTGGGCGGCGGCCGAACGCCCCTCACGCTTTCGCTGCTGTCGCCCGCCCACCGGCCGGTGCAGATGACCAAGGACCTGCCGGCTTTCTGGCGCGGGTCGTGGGCGGATGTGCGCAAGGACATGCGAGGGCGCTATCCGAAGCATCCATGGCCGGAGGATCCGGCGCGCGCCGCGCCGACCACGCGGGCCAAGTCCAGGGTCTAGGCGCCGACGGCCTCCATGGCGGCGTAGACCATGATGCCGGTTGCTACCGACAGGTTCAGGCTGTCCGCGCGGCCGCGCATGGGGATCTTGACGTTGACGTCGCACGCGGCGGCGGCGGCCTCGGACAACCCCGCCTGTTCGTTGCCCATCAGCACCATGACCGGGGCGCGGTAGCCGGCGGTACGGTAGTCCTCGCTGGCCTGCAGCCGGGCGCCGACGACCGAGCCGGGCCAGGCCTTTCGCCAGGCGAGGAAGGCGTCGAGCGGCGTGCGCACAATGTCCACGGCGAAGACCGAGCCCATGGTCGCGCGCACGGCCTCGACGGAATAGGGGTCGCAGCACTCGCCGACCAGGATCACGCCGCCGCAGCCCGCGGCGTCGGCGGTGCGAATGATGGTCCCCAGGTTTCCGGGATCGCGCACCTGCTCCAGGGCGACCCAGACGCGGGCCTTGTTCGGCTCCAGCGCCTCCAGCGGCGTGTAGCGCTGGTCGAAGACAGCCAGCACGGTCTGGGGATTTTCGCGGCGGGAGATCTTCTCGAGGATGTCGTGGGTGACGACGACGGTCTCGCCGCCGGCCCGGGCGGTCGCCGCGCGCGCCTGATCGAGCAGGGGATGGGGCCTTGCGTCCCGCCCTACGATGAGGGTGCGAGGTGCGTGTCCGAGTTCGATGGCTTCGCCCACGAATTTCAGGCCTTCGGCCAGGAACTGTCCGGTCTCGTTGCGCGCCTTGCGCATGTGCAGCGCGCGCACGGCCTTGACCGTTGGATTGGTCAGCGAGGTGATGAGGCGGGCCTCGCCGCTCATTCGCTGCTCCAGCGGGCGAAGAAGCTGAGGCCGATCTCACGCCCGTCCTCGCCGTCCTCGGCCAGGGCCAGTTCGCCCCAGTCGACGCGCCCGCCGCGGTCGGCGCAGGCTTCGGCCAGAAGGTGGGCCAGAGCCGGGCCCGAGACACGGGCGGCATAGGCGTTCAGGAGCAGGAAGGAGGCCTTCTCCGAGAGCAGGGCGGCGCACAGGCGCGCCAGCTCCGGCAGGTCCTCGAACAGGCGCCAGACCCGGCCGTCGGGGCCGCGGCCGTACTTGGGGGGATCGAGAATGATCCCCTCGTAGCGGCTTTCGCGCCGGACCTCGCGCTGGACGTACTTGCGCGCGTCCTCGACGATCCACCGCACGGGCCGGTCCTCGAGGCCCGACAGCGCTGCGTTCTCCCGCGCCCAGCCGACCGCCTTCTTCGAGGCGTCGACGTGGGTCACCTGGGCGCCCGCGGCGGCGCAGACGAGACTGGCGACGCCGGTGTAGCCGAAGAGGTTCAGGACCCGCGGCTGAGACAGGGTCTCGACCCGGCCCTTCAGCCAGGCCCAGTTGGCGGCCTGTTCCGGAAAGAAGGCGAGGTGCCGGAAGGCGGTCAGGCGGCCCTGGAAGCGCACATCCTCCCAGGTCAGCGGCCAGGACTCGGGGAGCTTGCGGTTGAAGCGCCAGCGCCCGGCGTCGTCCTCGTCCTCGGGATCGAAGACTGCGTCGGCCTTGTCCCAGAGAACGGGGTTGCGGGGCGACCAGAAGCACTGGGGTTCCGGCCGGACCACGGTCACGTCGCCGTAGCGCTCGAGCTTTCGGCCATTCCCCGAATCCAGCAGCGCATAGTCGCGCCAGGCGCGCGTGCGCATGATCTCGGGGGTGGACGCGATGGTCGGGGCCATGGGAACCGCTTAGGGGCAGGGGCCGCGCGCGTCCAGTCGCCGGACACGACAACGCCCCGCCCGCATTGCGGACGGGGCGCGGTCAGGCCTTCAGGCGCCGATCAGTAGGCGATGCGGTAGCGGCCGTTGCGGTCCGGGCAGACGCGCACGTAGTCGCCGCGCCAGTCACGGGCCCAGCGGCAGTTGTTGCGGCGGTACCAGCTGTCGTTATACCGGCCGCGATAATAGTAGCTGCGGCTGTCGCCATAGGTCTCGCGGCGGTCCCAGTAGACGCCGCGCTTGTCGCAGTTGGCCTTGGCCATCTTGCCGCCGGCGTTGGAGCCCAGCGCCGCGCCGGCGATGCCGCCGATCACCGCGCCTTCGCCGTCGTCGATCTGCTGGCCGACCACGGCGCCGGCCACGGCGCCGAGCACGCCGCCGGCGATCTTGCCCTCGCGCTTACGCTCGCGGCAGTAGTCGCGGTAGTAGCGCTCGGAATCCGAATAGCGGTAGCCGCGCGACTGGGCGTCGGCGACCTGGGGAACCATCAGCGAGCCGGCCGCCATGGCGGCTGCGACGGCGAGAGAAATCGTGGCGGACTTCATGGGTGGATACTCCCGTTGATCTGGCTGAACAAAACGGACGGCGAAGAAGGTCGTTCCGGACCATGGCCAAGGTTGGGCGCATGAAAAACCGCCCGCCCCCGGAGGAACGGACGGCTTTTCGGGCTTACGGTCAAGCTTAGTCGACGATCCGGTAACGGCCCGAGCTGTCGGGGCAGACCCGCACCCAGTCGTTGCGGTAATCTTGGACCCAGCGGCAGCGACGCTCGGCGTACCAGCTGTCGTCGTAGCGGCCGCGGTAGCTGCTGCTGCTGCGATAGCTGTAGGGATAGCTGCTGGCCTCGTCCCAGTAGGCGCCGCGCTCGTCGCAGCGGGCGGCGCGACGGCCGACTTCCGAGCCGGCGACAGCGCCGAGCACGCCGCCGATGACGGCGCCTTCGCCGTCGTCCACCTGCTGGCCGATCACGGCCCCGGCCACGCCGCCGACCACGGCTCCGGCCACCCGGCCGTCACGCTCGCGGTCGCGGCAGTAGTCGCTGTAGTAGCGGCCGCCGGAATAGTAGCTGCCGCCCGGGCCGTAGGCGTAGTCGTTGGTGGCGCAGCCGGTCAGCGCGAGGCCGGCGGCCAGGGTGAGGGGGACAAGCACTTTCATGTCGGACTCCTGACGATGATCGCGGCCCCGACCCTCCGGCCCTGACCGCCTGGCGAATGAGAAAGCCGCCCGCGGGGAGGCGGACGGCTTTCGGGGAACGGATCAGTCGGTGATCCGATAGCGGCCGCTGCTGTCAGGGCAGACCCGGACGTAGCGGTAGTCGGTGCGGCCCCGGTAGTAGGCAGGGGCGACGGCCAGACGGCAGCCGCGGCGGGCGTACCAGTCGTAATTGTACCGGCCGCTGCGGCCGCCGCGGTAATAGGCGGCTTCGCGGTACGGATAGGTCTGGGAATACGAGTAGTAGTAGCCGCGGCTGTCGCAATTGGCGGTGCTGCGGCCCACGCCGGCGCCCAGGGCGCCGCCGACCACGGCGCCGAGGACGGCCCCTTCCGAGCGGACGTTGTCGTCGGCGAGATTGGAGCCGATGGCGGCGCCGGCCAGCGCGCCGATCACGGCGCCGGCGGCGGTTCGGCTGTCGCGGCGTCGCTCGCACGGGTTGTCGCGGTAGGCGCGGTAGAAGTCGTCGCGATCGTAGCCGCGATAGGACCGGTCATAGCGGTCGTCATACCGGTCGTAACGATCGTAGCGGTCGTCGTACCGGTCGTAGCTGCCGTAACGGTCGTAGTCGTAGGTGTTGCGATAGACGAAGGCGCCATAGCGGCGCTCATAGGCGCCCCAGCCGTAACGGCGGTCGTATTCGGCCTTTTCGCGTTCGTAGTGGGCGCGCTGACGCTCGTACTCGGCCCGGTCCTGGGCGTAGTCCTGGCGGCGTTCCTGGTAGTCTTCGACGCGCTCTTCATAGTCCTCGCGGCGGTCGTTGTAGTCGTCGACCCGCTCGCGATACTCGCGTTCGGCCTCGGGGCTCACGTACTGGGCGTAGGCCGGCGCGGCCGTGCCGACGGCCAGTGCGGCCGCAAGGGTCAGGGTAAGGGAAGTGGCTTTCATCTTCGGTCTCCGCTGTGCTTCCGCTGGCGCGACGGGCGGGGAGGGCTCCGTCGTCCGATGACGATCGCCCGACCGGCTTCTACGCCCCTGCTGAAAGGCGCGGCTGGGTGTCGATCCGCTGCAGAAACGCCTGCGCGGCTTGGCGGTTGCATTTCTCGCGTGGCTCGCGCGCGCCGCGGATGCTAGCAATGCGGCTTCACCGTCCCGGAAGCAGCGGGGACCAGCCGTGAGCGTTGCCGAATTGAAAGCCGTCAGGTCCGCCCGCAAACCGAAGGGCGAGGGGCATGCCCGCCGGGCCGAAATCCTGGAGGCCGCCCAGCGAATCTTCGTCGAGTGCGGGTACGAAGGGGCCACGATCCGCAAGATCGCGGACGAGGTCGGCGTTTCCTCGACTGCGCTCTACATGCACTTCCGCGACAAGAGCGAGATCCTGCACGAGATCTGCCAGGGCTCCTTCAAGCGGCTGCTCGACAGCAACGTGGAGATCAGCCGCCGGCCCATACCGGCGGAGGCGCGCGTGCGGGCGATGATGGAGGCCTACATGGCCTTCGGCTTCGAGAACCCGAACGCCTATCGCCTCGTGTTTCTGACCCGGCCGCAGGAGGCAGAGCAAGGGGCGCAGACGGCGGCCCAGGAGATGGGGGTCGAGGTGTTCGACCAGTTCTCCGCGCCGATCCGCGAACTGGAGGCCCAGGGGCGACTGAAATCGGGCTGGAAGGAAGCCGCCCAGGTCCTGTGGGCCGGCGGGCACGGCGTGGTCGCGCTGCTGATCACCAAGCCCTACTTCGACTGGGCCTCCCAGGAAGCGTTGTCGCGTATCATGCTGGACGCCCTGTTCGAGGGGCTCATCCGGTCGTGAGGCGGCGCCTCGCGGGGGCCGCGGTGCTTGCCCTCGCCCTTGCCCTGCTGACGCCAGGCCTGGCCGGCGCCGCCGCGCGCGTCGCATCGCTCGACCAGTGCGCCGACCAGTACGTCATCGCCCTCGTGCCGCGTGATCGGATCGCCGGCGTCACGGGCCGCGCCGACGACCCCGACGCCTGGCTGCGCGCGGACGCCGGGGGGCTGCCGGTGCGCAGGCCGACGGCGGAGTCCATGCTGGCGGCGGGGCCGGACGTGGTCGTGCGCTACTGGGGCGGCGACCAGCGGCTCATGCGTACGCTCGAGCGGCGCGGAATCCGGGTCCTGCAGATCGACGAGGCGACCGACTTTGCCGGGCTGCGCGACAACCTGCGCCACATCGCCGCCGGCGTCGGCGAGCCGGCGCGCGGCGAGCAGCTGATCGCGGCAATGAACGCCGACCTGCGGGCCGCGCGCGGGGCGTGGGACGGGCGCCGCGCGCTCTATGTCACTGCAGGAGGGTTCACGGCCGGGCCGGGAACGCTGGTGGACGCGGTGATGGCGGCGGCGGGCATGGTCAACGCGGCGGCCTCGCCCGGCTTCGCGGCGGTGAGCCTCGAGCGCCTGGTGCTGCAGCCGCCGCGTCTCTTCGTGAAGGCTTTCTTCGAGAACCGCCGGGGCGACCGCCGCGGGCCGGGACGCAGCCGGGTCCTGGCAAGGCTGTCGGAAGGGCGCACCGCCGCCGAGCTGCCGGGCTCGTTGCTCAGCTGTCCGGCCTGGTTCGCCAGCGAGGCCAGCCGGCGTCTGGCGGAGGCGGCGCCGCGGTGAAGCGGATCGGCGTGAACCTTGCCCTCGTGCTCGCGCTGGGGGCGGCGATGGTGCTCGCGGTGACCCTGGGCGAGGTCGCGCTGACCCTTGACCAGTACCTGAGAGCCTTCACGCATCCAGCGGAACCTGAAGGTGAAATTCTCTGGAGCATCCGGGCGCCGCGGGTGCTGACGGCTGCGGTCGTGGGCGCCGGCCTCGGTCTTTCGGGCGCGCTGTTGCAGGGGCTGTTGCGCAACCCGTTGGCCGACCCGGGCATCCTCGGGGTGTCGGCCTGCGCAGGGCTAGGCGCGGCCGCGGCCATCGTCGCCGGCCTCGCGGTCGTTCCGGGCGGAGTCGAACTCGCCGCCCTCGGGGGCGCGGGCGCCGCCGCCGCGTTGCTCATCGTATTCGCGGCGCGCTTTCCCGAGCCGGAGGCGCTGATCCTGTTCGGCGTCTCGCTTTCCGCCTTCGCCGGGGCGGTGACGGCGCTGGTGTTCAACTTCTCGCCGTCGCCCATCGCCACCGCCGAGGTGCTGGGCTGGATGCTGGGGTCGGTGGAGAACCGGGGGTGGCCGGATGTCTGGCAGGGCGCCGCCGCTCTCGCTGTGGCCGCCCTGCTGGGCCTGTGGGCGCGGCGGGGACTGCTGGCCTTGACCCTTGGAGAGGAGACCGCCGCCACCCTCGGCCTGCCCATCCTGCGGCTCAAGCTGGCGGCCGTGCTCGCTGCGGCCGTGGCCACCGGCGCTGCGGTAGCCATTGCGGGCGTGGTCGGCTTCGTCGGCCTGGCCGCGCCGCACCTGGTGCGGGCGGCGGTGAAGGAGGACCCCGCGCGGCTGCTGCTGCCTTCGGCTTTGGCGGGCGCCTTGATGCTGGTGCTCGCTGACCTCCTGGCCCGGGTACTGCCGACCGATGTGGAGGTGAAGCTGGGCGTGCTCACGGCCCTGATCGGCGCACCGCTGTTCGGTCTCATCGCATGGCGAGCGGCGCGGAGCTGGCGGACATGACGGCGGCCCTGAGGCTCGAAGACGTGGCCGTGTCCCTGGGACGCCGCGACGTGCTCCATGGCGTCACGGCCGAGGCCGCCGCCGGCGCTTTCACGGTGATCTGCGGGCCGAACGGCGCGGGCAAGACCACCCTGCTGCGGGCGGCGATGGGTCTGGCGACGCCTGCAAAGGGACGGGCCCTTCTGTGCGGGGACGACGTGCGCGCGCTTGCGCCGGAGGCGAGGGCGCGTAGGGCCGGCTACCTGCCCCAGGAGCGACGGATCGCCTGGGGCCTGCCGGCGCTGCGGATCGCGGCGCTCGGCGCCATCACGGCCGGGCCTGTCGAGGCCGAGGCGCGGGCGCGGGAAGCGCTGGCCGCGGTCGGCCTTTCTGGTCTCGAGGACCGAGGCGCATTCGCCATGTCCGGCGGAGAACGCGCCAGGGTGCTGCTGGCGCGGCTGTTCGCGACCCGGGCGCCGGTCCTGATCCTGGACGAGCCGGTCGCCGGGCTGGACCCGGACGCCCAGCTGATGGTGCTGGACCTGCTCAGGAGGAAAGCCGCCGAGGGCGCCGCCGTGGTCGCCACGCTGCACGATCTCAGCCTGGCGGCGCGCTTCGCCGACCGCATGCTGGTGCTTCAGGACGGCCGCGTGGCGGCGGAGGGAGCCGCGATGCAGGCCCTGACTCCGGAAGTCCTCGCCGGCGTGTTCGGTCTGAGGGGCGCCTGGCTCGAGACGCCCCACGGACCGGTGCTGGCCGCCGGCCGGCTCTGAGCCTCAGCGCGCCGGCTGCCCCACCACCTGGTAGCCGTAGCCGCCGCGCTTCAGGTCCTGGGACAGCTGCAGCGGCGCCGAGCCGCCGTTGAGGCGGGCGCGGTAGACCTGAGTCGTTTCCAGAATGCGCATGACGTAGTTGCGCGTCTCGCTGAAGGGGATGCACTCGACGAAATCCAGCGGATCCGTCGTGCCGCCGCGGGGATCGCCGCACTCCGAGGCCCACAGCGGCGGCCGTCCCGGACCCGCGTTGTAGCCGGCCGCAGCCATCAAGTACGAGCCATTGAACCGCTGCACCAGATCGCCGAGGTGGAAGGATCCCAAACGCATGTTGTAGGCGGCGTCATAGAGGCTGGCCTCGTCGTAGCCGACGCCGATCTGCCGCGCGACCGTGCGGGCGGTCGCCGGTAGCAGCTGCATCATGCCGCGCGCGTTGGCGTGGGACCGGGCCTGGGGCCAGAAGTTGCTCTCCTGCCGGGCGATGGCCAGCGAGAAGGCGGTCTCGGCGGCGCCGGGTTCGGTGGCGAAGGCGACCACCGGGTAGCCGCGCTCGTAGAGGGTAAACCCGCGCGTGGCGGCCGTGCGCGCCACCCGCATCGAGAGGTCCTGGTCGCCGTAGTACTTCGCCAGGTCGACGAGCAGCGCATACTCCTCGGTGTTCGGAAGCGTGTCGTCGATCGTCAGGACGAATGACTTGAACAGGTTGCGCTCGCCCAGATCCGCCAGGATGCGGGCGGCGCGCACCAGTTCACGGCCTTCGAAACGCTCGCGGTCAGCGTTGGTCGGAACGGGATCCTTGGGCAGGGTGATGCGGGTCACGCCCGCCTTCTCGGCGGCGAGCTGGCCGTAGAAGGCGATGAAGTGCTGGCCGCCTTCCTTGTAGAAGGCCTGGGCAGCGGCCTGGTCGCCCCGGGCCTCGGCGGCCCGTCCGCGCCAGTAGAGCGCGCGCCCCTGGCTGATGGGGGTCGAACTCGCCTTCTGGATTTCAGCGAAATGACGGTCCGCGCGCGCCGGATCGCGCAGCTTGGTCAGAGCGATCCAGCCGGCGAAGAAGTCGGCCTCGACCCGGGGTTCCCCGCTTTCGAAGCCGTGGTTGGTCATGGCCGCGTAGGCGGCGTTCCAGTTCCGGGCGCGAACGGCGGCGTTGAAGTAGAGCTTCCGCTCAAGCCAGATGCGGTCCAGGCCATCGTCGTCATGGGGCGCGGGCGGGAAGCGCGAGAGCATGCCCATGCCGACGCTTTCGAGGCTGCGCTGACGCAGGAAGCGGGCGCGTTCGAAGGCGAGGCCCGGGTCCATGGAGAGCGAAGCCGGAACCGCGTTGAACCGCTCGGTCCCGTCGGCGCGGCCCTGGCGCAGCGCCTTGCGGGCCTCGGCCAGCAGCCGGTATTCGGGCGGCACGTGGGCCAGCATGGCGTCGGTCGCCGGGCCCTGGGGCCCGAGCAGGAGCGTGTCCAGCCGCGCAATATGGTCAGCCTGGGTGAGGAAAGAGCCGAACCGCGCCTGCATGCGCGATTGGACGGGCGCCTCGAACAGCCGCTCGCGCCACCAGGTCCTGATCAGCTGCTGGGCCTCGGCGGTGCGCCCGCGCGCCTGGAGCGCCTCGGCCAGCACCATCGCGCCTTCGGCAGTTTCAGGAGGCGTGCCGTCGAACCACTGGATGGCGCGGTCCGGGGGCATGGCCGTCCCCGACATGGCCTTTTCAGCGGCGGCCTGCCGCGACGCCGCGCGCGGCCAGCCCGCCAGATCGCGGCGAGCGGCGTCCAGTTCGAAGAAGGTGAGGCGCTCGCCCATCACGTCGACCAGGGCCCAGCGCGCAATCTTCTGGGCGACCGGATCGCTCATCTGGGCGCGAAGGGTCTCGACCCGGCTTCGGTCCTCGGATCGGGCGGCCGAAAGGGCGCCACGCAGGGCGTCGGCGTCCGAGATCGAGAGGGTTGAGCGCTGGTAGGACACCGGCCGACCGGGGCCCGACGCCGGCGTCTGGGCCACCGCCGACGAGGCCACGAGCCCGGCCGCGGCCAGGGCGAGAAACTTCGCGTGAATCTTCAAGTCGACCCTTCCCTCGAATCCGCGCCGCCGCCCGTTGCGACGGGTCGGCGAGACCCCTACGCTTAGATGACAGTTTGGCCGCACCTTGGCGCGGCCGCCACCCCAAGGTTGATGGTACATGACCCGACCCCTGTTCAAGGGCGTGATCACCGCTCTCGTCACACCCTTCCGTGATGGCCGGGTTGATGAGGCTGCGTTCACAGCCCTCATCGAACGCCAGATCGCCGGCGGCGTGCACGGCCTCGTGCCCGTGGGCACGACCGGCGAGAGCGCGACGGTGTCCACCGAGGAACACATGCGCATCGTCGAGCTGTGCGTGTGGGTCTGCGGCGGACGCATTCCGGTCATCGCCGGCGCCGGCGGGAACGACACGGCGAAGGTCATCGAACTGGTTCGCCACGCCAAGACGGTCGGCGCCGACGCCGCCCTGGTCGTGACGCCCTACTACAACCGCCCGAGCCAGGAGGGATTGTACCTTCACTACTCTGCGATCAACGAGGCCGTGCAGTTGCCGGTCGTGCTCTACAACGTGCCTTCACGCACGAGCCTGGACATGACCAACGAGACGGTTGAGCGGCTGGCGGTGCTGCCTAACGTGGTCGGCATCAAGGACGCCACCGGCGACCTCGCCCGGCTGTCGCTGATGCGCCGCCAGGTCCCGGAGGATTTCGCCCTGATCTCCGGCGATGATCCCACTCTGGTGGGTTATGTGGCCCATGGCGGTCACGGGGTGATCTCGGTGACATCCAATGTCGCGCCGGAGGCCTGCGTGGCGCGCTATGAGGCCGCGGCCCAGGGGTCGCTGGAGACCGCCGTGACCTGGCAGGATCGGCTGATCGGTCTGGACAAGGCGCTGTTCCTCGACAACTCGCCCGCACCGGCCAAGTACGCCCTGTCACGTCTGGGGCTCTGCTCGGACGAGGTGCGTCTGCCGCTCGGGCCTTGCGCCGACGCGGTGAAGCCCAGGATCGACGCCGCCCTTGCCGAGGCTGGAATCCTCTGACGTGCCGGACCGCAAGCTGATCGCCGAGAACCGCCGGGCGCGGTTCGACTATTTCCTCGAGGAGACTTTCGAGGCGGGCCTCGCCCTGACCGGGACCGAGGTGAAGAGCCTGCGCAACGGCAAGGCCAACATCGCCGAGAGCTATGCGTCGGTGAACGGGCGCGAGATCGAGCTCGTGAACGCCGACATCCCGCCCTACAGCCACTCCAATCGCTTCAACCACGAGCCGCGTCGGCCGCGGAAGCTGCTGTTGCACCGCAAGGAGCTCGACAGGCTGATCGGCGCCGTTCAGCGCGAAGGGCGGACCATCATTCCCACCAAGCTCTACTTCAACGAGAAGGGCATCGCGAAGCTCGAGCTCTCGCTGGCCAAGGGCAAGAAGATCCACGACAAGCGCGAAGCCACCGCCGAACGCGACTGGCAACGCGACAAGGCGAGGCTCCTCCGCGAGAAGGGGTAGATTGGATGCCGGACGAGTTGCTCTTCGCGGACGAGGTCTACCGAATCCAGGGTGCGGTCTACGAGGTCAACCGCGAGATGGGGGCGGGCTTCCTTGAGGGGGTTTACCAGGAGTGCCTGGCCCGGGAGTTTGCTCTACGCCGAATCCCATTCCGCGCGAAACCGATCCTTGCCGTTGAATACAAGGGCGAACCGTTGACGCAGACCTACTCGCCGGACTTCGTCTGCTTCGAGCAGGTCATCATTGAACTGAAGGCCTGCCGGGAGATTGCGCCTGACATCGGGCGCAAATCATGAACTACTTGCGCGCTACGGGTCTCCGCCTCGGGCTGCTGGTCAATTTCGGCTCGGTGCCCAAGGCTCGGATCGAGCGGTTTGCCGTCTAGATTCTTGAACCACGAACCTCACGAACCACACGAACATGTGGCAGGAGCCGACATCCGGTGGCAGTGACGGTTTGAGGTTTGCTGACGCGCCTGGGGCGCGTCGAAGTAACTTTGAGGGAGGCTATTGGCCTAGCCCGCGACCTGTTCGTGTGGTTCGTGAGGTTCGTGGTTCCTAACCTTCGACAAGCTCCCGGGCGCGGTTGAAGACGGCGCGGAACATTTCCGGCGTGAGGCGCCCGGTGTTCGTGTTGAGGCGCGAGCAATGGTAGCTGTTGAGGACCACGTAGGGGCCGGCCTGAAACTCCGTGCCGTGGCCGGGCGGGCCGGCTGAGGCTTTCAGGCCCAGCGCCTTCAGGACGTTCCGGCGGCTGACGTCGCCCAAGGTGACAATCACCTTCAGGCGGGGCAGCGCGTTGATCCGGGCGCGCAGGAAGGGGCGGCAGTTGGCCTCCTCCGAACCGTCGGGCTTGTTGCCGGGCGGGGCGCAACGCACGGCGTTGGTGATCATGCAATCGACCAGCTGAAGGCCGTCACCGGGTCGCGCCTCATAGACTCCGCGCGCGAAGCCGGTGTCGATCAGAGTCTGGTAGAGCAGCACGCCCGCGCCGTCGCCGGTGAACGGCCGACCGGTCCGGTTGGCCCCCGTGCGTCCGGGAGCGAGGCCGGCGACCAGAAGGCGCGCGTCCGGGTCTCCGAAGGAGGGCACGGCCCCGTTGAACCAGTCCGGATCGCCCTGGGCGTTGGCTTCCCGGTAGAGCACCAGCCGTGGGCAAAGCTGACAGTTCCGCGGCGCCTCGGCCGGGATGGCGTCGACCTCGCTCACAGCTCCTCTTCGGCCTCAAGCTCCGCGGGCGTCCGGGCGTCGCCCTGAAGGAACCGGGGGCTGTGCGTCGGCTTGCGGGGACGGCCGATGATGCCGGCGAGATCGGAGAGGTCGACGAAGGTGTCGGCCTGGCGGCGCAGGTCATCGGAGGCCATGGGCGGCTGGGAGCGGATGGTGGAGACGACGGTGACGCGGGCGCCCCTGCGCTGGACCGCCGCCACCAGCGGGCGGAAGTCGCCATCGCCGGAGAAGAGGACGAGGTGGTCCGCGCCGGCGCCGGCCAACTCCATCATGTCGACGGCGATCTCCATGTCCATGTCGCCGCGCCAGCGCTTACGCCCTTCGCGATCGGTGAACTCGCGCGCCGGCTTGGTCACCAGGGTGAAGCCGTTGTAGTCGAGCCAGTCCACCAGCGGCCTGATCGGCGAGTAGTCGTCGCCCTCGACGATGGCCGTGTAGTAGTAGGCGCGGATGAGCACGCCGCGGCGGCGGAACTCGTCCAGCAGCTTCTTGTAGTCGATGTCGAAATCCAGCGCCTTGGCGGCCGAGTAGAGGTTGGCCCCGTCTATGAAGAGGGCGATGCGGTCGGTGGGATAGAAGCTCACTGCAATGTCCTGAACGGGGTACGAATGGGTTCGTCTGACCAGGCCGTGATCGTGGCGCTCGGGTCCAATCTGAAGGGGCCCTATCCCTCCCTTGAGGCTCTGCTCGACGCGGCGTTGGGCTCGTTCGCCGCGGAGGGATTGAACGTGGTCGCCCGGTCCGGCTGGTGGCGTTCGGCCGCCTGGCCGGACCCGGCGCAACCCGACTACCGCAACGGCGTAGCTGTTGTCGAGACGGGGTTGAGTCCCCGCGCGGCACTCGCCGCGCTGCGCCGGATCGAGCATGCGTTCGGCCGCGACCGGGGCGAGCGGAACGCAGCCCGTACGCTGGACCTCGACCTCATCGCACACGGCCGCACGGTGCTCGATGCGCCCGATCTGGCGCTTCCCCATCCGCGCGCCCACGAACGCCGGTTCGTGATGGGACCGCTGGCGGAGATCCTGCCTCAATGGCGCCATCCGGTGCTGGGCGCTTCGGCGGAGGAGCTGGCGACGGCGGCCACCGTGGGGGCGGACGCGGCTCCTGGCTAGGGGCAGGCGGCCATCTGCCATGACCCGCTCTGGCGGACCCAGAAACGGCTGATCCGCCACGGTTTCGCCATCCTTGCCGCATTGCACAATGGGCAAGGGGTCGCTAAGTTATGCGGTTCAAGCTTCCATCGCTCCGAGGACTCCATGGCCCGCGTCACCGTCGAAGATTGCGTCGAGAAGGTCCCGAACCGGTTCGGCCTCGTGCTCCTGGCCGCGCACCGCGCTCGCGCCATCTCGGCCGGCGCGCCCCTGTTCCTCGACCGCGACAACGACAAGAACCCGGTCGTCTCCCTGCGCGAGATCGCCGAGGACAAGGTCAACCCCGAGACCCTGTCGGAAAACCTGATCGGCACCCTGCAGCGCGTCGACGAGCGCACGGAGGCCGAGGAAGAGGCTGAAACCCTCGCCCTGCTGGCGGATCCGCAGCACATGCAGATGAGCGAGCACGAGCTGGTCCGCGCCCTGCAGAGCGACAGGGACGGCGGGCAGGAGGAGCGCTACTGACGGCTGTTCCTGCCGACGGTAACCCTCTGAAGGCGCCGGACGACGGCGCCCCTGAAACTGCTACCCGCACCGAGCCGCCTGCGCGCGGCAAGCGTTCGTCTGTCAAGCTGACGGCCGAGCCGCTGCCGCTCGAGGATGGCCCCGCCAACGACGCGCGACCGCGCAAGCGGCCGAACTACCTGCGCCAGACGGAGCTCATCGAGCGGGTCCAGGCCTACGATCCGAACGCTGACGAAGCGCTGCTGAACCGCGCCTACGTATACGCCATGCAGATGCACGGCGCGCAGCTTCGTGCCTCCGGCGACCCCTATTTCGCCCACCCGATCGAGGTGGCCGGCATCCTGACCGAGTACCGGCTCGACACCGCCGCCATCGTCACGGCGCTGCTGCATGACGTCATCGAGGACACGCCGGCCTCGAAGCACGACATCGCCCAGCTGTTCAGCAGCGAGATCGCCGAGCTGGTCGAGGGGGTGACCAAGCTTTCCCGGCTCGAGCTGCAGGCCGAACACACGCGCCAGGCCGAGAACCTGCGCAAGTTCATCCTCGCCATCTCCCGGGACGTGCGAGTGCTGCTGGTGAAGCTGGCCGACCGGCTGCACAACATGCGCACCCTTCAGTACGTGAAGCCCGAGAAGCGCGAGCGTATCGCTCGCGAGACGCTCGAGGTCTACGCCCTGCTGGCGCGCACCATCGGGTGTCACCGCATCGCCACCGAACTCGAGGAGCTCAGCTTCGAGCACCTCAACCCCCTGGCCCGCGACGCGATCATCCGCCGCCTCGACCAGCTGAAGGCCGAGCAGGGCGCCGCCGTCGCCGTGGTCTCCGGCGACATCGCCGACGTGCTGAAGGAGGCGGGCGTCAGGGGCGAGGTGTTCGGCCGGGAGAAGACGCCCTATTCGATCTGGCGCAAGCTCGAGCGCAAGTCGATCGGCTTTTCCCAGCTGTCGGACATCTATGCGTTCCGCGTCATCGTCGACACCGAGGAGGACTGCTACCGCGCGCTGGGCGCCGTGCACTCCAAGTGGCCGGCGGTCTACGAGCGGTTCAAGGACTACATCTCCCGGCCAAAGCGGAACAACTACCGGTCGCTGCACACTACGGTCGTCGGGCCGAAGGGCATGCGCATCGAGATGCAGATCCGCACCGCCACCATGGACCTGGTGGCCGAGGAGGGCGTCGCCGCCCACTGGAAGTACAAGAACAAGAACTACGGCTTCGACGCCGAGGCCGCGGAGGCCGAGGGGGGACGCGACCCGCTGCAGAACCTGCGCCACCTTGTCACCGTGCTGGAGCACGGCGGCGGCGACGTCGAGGACCTGATCGAGCACGCCAAGCTCGAGATGTTCATGGACCAGGTGTTCGTCTTCACCCCCAAGGGCGAGCTGATCAGCCTTCCGCACGGCGCCATGCCGCTGGATTTCGCCTACGGCGTCCACACCGAGGTCGGCGACACGGCGATCGGGGTGAAGATCAACGGCGAGCTGCGCCCCATGCGCACCCTGCTGCAGAACGGCGACGTGGTGGAGATCATCCGCGGGCCGAAGGCTGCGATCCCGCCCGACTGGCGGTCGCTGGCCATCACTGGCCGCGCCCGCTCGGCGATTCGCCGCCATATCCGCCAGACCGAGAAGGGTGAGTTCCAGAAGCTGGGCAAGGTGTCCGTCGAACAGGCCTTCGCCAAGGCCGGCAAGTCACTGGCCGACATCTCGCTGCGGCCGGCGACGGAGCGGTTCTCCCTGGCCGGCGAGGAGGAACTGTTCGCCGCCGTGGGCCGAGGTCGGATCGCGCCCGGCCAGATTCTCGAGGCGGTGTTCCCGGGCCTGAAGGATTCCGAGCGCGCGGCCGCTTCGGCCCGCACGCGCATCGAGGACGGCAAGGGCGGCCGGCTGTTCATCCGGGGAGGCGGCCTGACCCCGGGCGTCTCGGTGCATTTCGCGCCCTGCTGCAGCCCCGTGCCCGGCGACCGGATCATGGGCATCCTGCAGCCCGACGTCGGCCTGACGGTGCACACCATCGACTGCGAGCGGCTGGCGGAGTTCGAGGACCGCGACGACCTCTGGCGAGACCTGGCCTGGACGCCGCAGGCCGAGGCCAACACGGTGGCCGCCGCGCGACTGCGCGCCACCATCCGCAACGCGCCGGGCGTGCTCGGGCAGGCCTGCACCATCATCGGCGAGGCGGGCGCCAACATCCTGAACCTTAAGATGGCGCACCGGCAGGCGGACTTCTTCGACGTGGACTTCGACGTCGAGGTGGTCGACGCCCGACACCTGACCCACATCGCCGCGGCATTGCGGGCGTGTCCGTCGGTGGAGACGGTGGACCGGGTGAAGGGCTGATTTCCCCGGCCGCGGGACCTGTGTATTAGGCGGCCCCATGACCTCAGACGACGTCCTCGAAGAATTCCGCGCCGCCGGCGCCCTGCGCGAGGGACACTTCGTGCTCTCCTCCGGCCTGCACAGTCCTGTGTTCCTGCAGAAGAACCTGGTCTTCATGCGCGCCGAGCGCTGCGAGAAGCTGTGCCGGGCGCTGGCGCACAAGATCCTGGCGCAGGTCCCCGACATCGACGTGGTGGTCTCGCCGGCCGTGGGCGGGATCATCCCGGGCTACGAGACCGCGCGGCACCTGCACGTGCCGTCCATGTACGTCGAGCGTGAGGGCGGGCAGTTCAGGCTGCGCCGTGGCTTCCACCTGGAGCCGGGCGCGAAGGTGGCGATGATCGAGGACATCGTGACCACGGGCCTGTCGTCGCGCGAGTGCATCCAGGCGATCCGCGACGCCGGCGGCGACGTGGTGGTGGCCGGGTGCATCGTGGACCGCTCGGGCGGGCGCGCCGAGGTGGGCGCTCCGCTGGTCGCCCTAGCGACCCTGGACGTCCCGGCCTATCCGGCCGACGCCCTGCCGCCGGAACTCGCGGCCATCCCCGTCGAGGATCCCGGGAGCCGGAGGCTGTCGAAGTGAGCCGCATCCGGCTGGGGGTGAACATTGACCATGTCGCCACCGTCCGGAACGCCCGCGGCGGCTTCCATCCCGACCCCGTCCGCGCCGCCGAGCTGGCGATCGGAGCGGGCGCCGACGGGATCACCGCCCACCTGCGCGAGGACCGCCGCCACATCGTCGACGACGACATCGAGCGGCTGAACGCCCTGTGCGGACGGCTGGGTCGGCCGCTGAACCTCGAGATGGCGGTGACCGAGGAGATGACCGCCGTGGCGCTGCGCACCCGTCCGCACGCCGCCTGCCTGGTGCCCGAGCGCAGGGAGGAACGAACGACCGAGGGCGGCCTCGACGCCGCGGGCCAGTTCGGCCGCGTCGCGGCCGTGGTCGGGGCGCTGTCCCAGGCCGGCGTACGCGCCTCGCTGTTTATCGAGGCGGCGCCGGACCAGGTGCGTGCCGCCGCCGAAATGAGGGCTCCGGTCGTGGAGCTGCACACCGGCGCCTGGTGCGACGCCCTGGGCGAGGGCCGGATGCAGGACGCAGCCGCCATCTTCGAGACCCTGCGCGCCGCCGCTCATCAGGCCGACGACGCCGGGATCGAAGTCCACGCCGGCCACGGCCTCGACTTCGCCTCCGCCCGGGCCGTCGCCGCCATCCCGCAGGTGCGCGAGCTGAACATCGGCCACTTCCTGGTCGGCGAGGCGATCTTCACCGGGCTCGCACCGGCCATCGCCCGCATGCGCGCGGCCATCGACGAGGGGAGGGCGGCCTTTGATCATCGGCATCGGCTCTGACCTCACCGACATCCGCCGCATCCAGGCCTCGCTTGACCGCTTCGGCGACCGCTTCACCCACCGCTGCTTCACCGAGATCGAGCGCAAGCGCTCCGAGCGCAAGCCGGACAGGGCGGCGAGCTACGCCAAGCGGTTCTCGGCCAAGGAGGCATGCGCCAAGGCGCTCGGCACCGGGATGCGGGGTGCGGTCTATTGGCGCGACATGGGGGTGGTGAACCTGCCGTCGGGCCAGCCGACCATGGCCCTGACCGGCGGCGCGGCCCTGCGCCTTCGGCAGCTTACTCCGCCCGGAATGCGCACGCTGATCCACGTCAGCCTGACCGACGACCTGCCCTATGCGCAGGCCTTCGTAATAATCGAAGCCTTGCCGGAGACATAA
Organism: Pseudomonadota bacterium; assembly: GCA_023432855.1. GTDB lineage: Bacteria > Pseudomonadota > Alphaproteobacteria > Caulobacterales > Caulobacteraceae > JAEZEZ01. The sequence goes on from JAEZEZ010000015.1 coordinate 50,839, forward strand.
TGAGCGACTACCGAACCGGCAAAGCGCCCGGAGCACGCACTCCGGCGGGGGAACGAGAGCCAATGAGCACCGACAAGGCCGGGAGCGATCCCGACGTGATCGATCCGGTCGACACTGACGCCGCGCAAGCCGGCGCCGACGAGAGCGCAACCGTGACCCCGCAAGTCGAGGCGGCCGACGCGGTCGACGCCGACGGCGACGACGAGGGCGTGAAGAAGACGGCGAAGGAAGAGTTCGTCGAGATCGGCAAGACGATCTTCTACGCCCTGCTGATCGCGCTGGTGCTGCGCATCCTGTTGTTCCAGCCCTTCACCATCCCATCGGCCTCGATGGAGCCCAACCTCTACGAGGGCGACTACATCATCGTCTCCAAGTGGGATTACGGCTATTCGCGCCATTCCATCCCGCTGAGCCCGCCGGTCATCGACGGGCGCATCTTCGGCGGCGAGCCGAAGCGTGGCGACGTGGTGGTGTTCAAGCTGCCGCGCGACAACCGCACCGACTACATCAAGCGCGTCATCGGGCTGCCCGGCGACAGCGTGCAGATGCGCGACGGCAAGCTGCTCATCAACGGCCAGCCGGTGCAGGACCAGCCGCGGGGCGTCATCGACATCGACACCGGGTTCGGCTTCCAGCGCCAGGCCATGACCTCGACCGAAACGCTGCCGGGCGGCCGATCGTTCGTGATCCAGGACATGGGTCCGGACGGGCCGCTGGACTCCACCGGCGTCTACACGGTGCCCGAGGGCCACTACTTCATGATGGGCGACAACCGCGACAATTCGCTCGACAGCCGCGCCGACATGGCGGCGGGCGGCGTCGGCCTGGTGCCGGCCGAGAACCTGATCGGCAAGGCCGAGATCATCCTGTTCTCGTGGTCGCCGGGCGCCTCGCTGTGGAATCCGGTCAGCTGGTTCTCGAAGGTCCGTCCCAGCCGGTTCTTCACCG
>JAEZEZ010000053.1 GCA_023432855.1 Pseudomonadota bacterium
GCCCCGCCCATGCCACCGCCGCCGCCTCCGCCGCCACGGCCGCCCGCCGCGCCGCGATCTCCCCGACCGCCGCCGCCGGAGCCCGGACGGGTCGGGCCCTGCGGAGGTATGTCCAGGTCATCGGGAATGGGGTCGAGATCGAGCGCCTCGCGAATGAAGGCGCGCAACGAGACCACCAGATCGTGAGTGTGCACGGGGCGGCCCGCGATCAGTTCGCGGGCGGCGCGTTCGGCCAGGCGGACGTGTTCCTCCGTCCCCAGCAGGATGATGTCCGACAGGGCCGCTTCGACCGCATCGCGGATGCGCCGGGCGCGGTCCGACCCGCCGGCCTCGGCCTCCGCCGCCAGGTCGAGCGGCGGCGCTTCGCCTTCCGGCGCGGCTGAACCGCGGCGGCGAAGATCGCGCAGGTGGGTCGGGTCGACCGAGAGGTCCCCGGTGAAGGATCCGCCCAGCGTCTTGTAGGCCGCGATCAGGGTGCGCAGGCGTTCGTTGATCTGCCGGTTCATCCGCTCGCGCCGCCGCTGGATGGTCATCATCACTACCAGGCGCACGCCGACCCCGATGAGGGTGAACAGCGCCAGCCCCACCAGCGTCGCCAGCAGACTCTCCCATGAGCTCAGATCAAGGCGTCCCACGCGCTCCTCCGCTCAGTTCCGCGCCAGGGAGAACGCGCGGCGCACGCTTCGGAGCCGCCGGCCCTAGTCGCGCGGGATCAGCCGCCACATCTTCAGGGGATGCCGCACCCGGCCGGCCTCGGTTCCCGCCGCTTCGCCCCGCCCCAGGTAGAGGTCCGCACGGATCGGCCCCCTGATGGCGCTGCCCGTGTCGAGCGCGACGACGGTCCGGCGATAACTGCGCAGGGCCCCGACCAGGTTGCCGCCGTCGCCCTCGATCCAGAACAGCTGGCCGTAGTCGTGGAAGGCAGGGTCGACCGCGATGGCGTGGCCGGCGGGCAGGGGGACGTTGGCCGCGCCGCGCGGATGGCCGCCGTCGTCGGCCTCGACGCTGAAGAAGATGTAGCGGGGATTGAGGTCTGTGATGGCGCGGGCCCGGTCGCCCCGGTTGGCCGCCAGCCAGGCGCGGATGGCCTCGCCCGACGTGCCGTTGGGCGGCAGGATGCCCTGCTCGGCCATGGGCCGCGCGATGCCCACGAAGGGCTGGCCGTTGTCGGCCGCGTAGGCGGCCCGCGCCTTCGAGCCGTCAGGGAAGGTCAGGTAGCCCGACCCCTGGATCTGCATGAAGAACAGGTCCTCAGGCCGCATCCAGGCCAGGGCCGGACCGTCCATCACCTCGATTTCGCGCCGCGTTTTCCAGGCGGCGTAGCGGCCGTCGGCGCCGCGAACCAGCTGGGGCGGTTTCGGCTTCACGGGGGCGGAGAAAATCTCGTCCGGCGTGCGCCGCGCCGGGTATTCCGGCGCGAAGTAGGCGGTGAGCAGCCCCGATCCCGGCAGGGCGACGGCGCGGAAATTGGCCTCGAAGAACCGTCGGGCGGCCTCGGGCGAGGCCGCGCCGAGCGCCCGGGCCTGGCTGCAGGCGCGGCGCGAGGCCGGGTCGCGCGCGGCTCCACACCCCGCCTGCCACGCGGCCAGGGCCGCGGCGTGATCCTCGTCAGCCCAGCCGGGCAGGGACGTCAGCGCGGACCCGGCCGCAGGCGGCGGCGACGGCGGCAGGGGCCGGGGACCGGGGACGGGTTTCTGGGGCGTGGCGCAGGCGGCGAGCAGCAGTAGGGCCGCAAGCGCCGCGATCGTAAAGCGCATCAGGCCTCCGCCGCCTCGACGCGGACCAGGGTCCAGTTGGGGTCGGAAGAGGTGACGTTGCGCTCGAAGGTCCACACCTCGGCCGTGCGCCGGTCATCGACCGCCTCGCCCTCGGGGCCCTTGGAGCGGGTGCGCAGCTCGCCGAGGAAGCGGACCCGGGCGCGGGCGGTGTCGCCCTCCAGCTCCAGTTCGTCGATGTCGGCCCTCGGCGGGTGCAGGAATTCCACCGATTCCGAACGGTCCTCGGCCTCGCGCTGGTTCATGACGGTCTCGAAAGAGGCCATCACCGGCGCGGCCAGCAACGGCTTCAGGGTGTCGCGGTCTCCGGACGAGAAGGCGCGCACGATGGTGGCGTAGGCGCTCTTGGCGCCCTCCAGGAATTCGGCCGGGTCGAAGGCCGGGTCGCGGGCGCGGATCGCCGCCGCCGCGTGGGCCGCCTCGCCCAGTTCGATCCGCGGGCGCGTGTCGGGGGCCTGGCCCTGGCCGCCCTGGGCCGGCGCGGGCTGGGGCGCGGGATCGTCGCCGGGCTGGCGCCCCACCCGCTTGCCCAGGACATTATAGAGCTGGAACAGGATGAAGGCGGCCGCCGCAGCCAGCACCACGATCATCCACAGCGGCGGGTCTTCAGTGAGCATCGAACGATAGCCTCCGGTCTTTCCGGACATATAGACGGCAATGGGCGCGGTAACACCGTCGCGTTGCGCCTCATTGTCCCGCGTGATAGCAGCGCCGCTTCGAATTGGTGAGGGCCTGCAATGGCCCGGAGAGAATTCTGATGACCGACGCGACGGCGCCGAACGGCGAAACTGCAGGGGCCGGCGGCCCCGCCATGCGCATCCTGGCCCAGTTCGTGCGCGACTTCTCCTTCGAGAACCCGCGCGCCCCGGAAAGCCTGCGCATGGAAGGCAAGCCGGAAGTCGACATGGGCGTCGAGATGAACGCCAAGGGCCGCGCCGACGGTCTGTTCGAGGTCGACATGCGCCTGTCCGTGAAGGCCAGCGCCGAGAGCGGCCCGATGTTCGCGGTCGAGCTGGTCTACGGCGGCCTGTTCCAGATCGCCGGCATTCCCGAAAACGAACTTGAGCCGGTGCTGCTGGTGGAATGCCCGCGCTACCTCTTCCCGTTCGCGCGCCAGATCATCGCCTCGGCCACCGCGGATGGCGGCTTCTACCCGCCCTTCCTGCTCGAACCCATCGACTTCGGCGCCATCTACCAGGCCCGCCGCGGCGAGATGGAACAGCCCGCCGCCGGCGAGGCCTAAGGAAACGGAGCGGGCGTCAGCCGGCCTCGAGCTCGGCCCAGACGCCCTTGCCCTTCAGCACCTTTTCGAGGAACGCGGCGTGAGCCGCGCGTTCCTCGTCGGTGACCTGCGGCGCCAGCGGCCGCGGCCGTTCGCCGTAGCCGCCGAAGCTGACCGCCGCCTCTGTCCGGCTGCGCGCGGCGGTGGTCAGGTCGAGCCCGCGCTCCTTGCCGCCCCGCAGTTCGAGATAGACCATGGCCAGCAGGCGGGCGTCGATCAGGGCGCCGTGCAGGCTGCGCTCGGCCAGCGAGATCTTGAACCGCTTGCACAGGGCGTCGAGCGAGTTGTGCATGCCCGGGAAGCGCTTCTGGGCGAGCTGCAGGGTGTCGATCCAGCGCACGTCCTCGAAGATCGCCCGCTGGCAGTTGGCCAGCTCCCAGTTGATGAAGCTGCGGTCGAAGGCGGCGTTGTGGGCGACGATGGGGTCGCCGCCGATAAACTCCAGCAGCTCCTCGCAAACCTCGCGGAACTTGGGCTGGCCGCGCACCTTGTCGTCGCTGATGCCGTGCACCCGGATGGCGTCCGCCGGGATCGAGCGCTCCGGATCGATCAGGCGGTGGAAGGTGCGGCCGGTCGGCAGCAGATCCTCGATCTCGATACAGCCGACCTCGATCAGCCGGTCGCCTGTCTGCGGATTGAAGCCGGTGGTTTCGGTGTCGAGGACGATCTCGCGAGCCATGGCCCCTTATTGAATCGGTTCGCCGCCCCGGTCGAGGCCCCGGGGGCGCGACTTGAAGTCCGGGGCCCGCACGGCCGCCAGAATGGTGTGGACCGCCGCCCGCGCCGACTCCAGCCCCAGCGAGGTGTCGACGACGAAGTCCGCCTTCGCGCGCTTGAACTCGTCCGGAACCTGACGGGCCAGGATCGCGGCCAGCCGGGCCTCGTCCATGCCCGGACGCGCCAGCACGCGCTCGCGCTGGACCGCCGCCGGCGCGGTGACCACCACCACCGCATCGACCATGTCCTCGGCCCCAGTCTCGAACAGCAGGGGAATATCGACCACGGCCACCTGTGCCCCCGCCGCTTCGGCGCCGCGCAGGAAGGCTTCGCGGTCCTCGCGAACCAGGGGATGGACGACGCTCTCCAGCCGCACGAAGGCGTCACGGTCTCCGCCCAGCCGCGCCGCAAGGGCGCCCCGGTCCACCGCGCCGTCGCGGACCACGCCGGGGAAGGCGGCGGCCACCGCTGCGACCCCGGCGCCCCCGGGGGCGTAGAGCCGGTGCACCGCCGCATCCGCATCCCACACGGGGACGCCCGCATCCTTGAACATGGCCGCCGTCGTCGACTTGCCCATGCCGATCGACCCGGTCAGCCCGAGCACGATCACGGCTGGCCCTCCATGACCGCCAGACAGTGGGCCCGCACGTCCACGTCCCGGGGAGCCGCCTGTCCGAAGAAGGCCTCGAACGAGGGTCGGGCCTGGGCGATGAGCATGGCCAGGCCGTCGACCGCCACGAGGCCCCGCGCCTTCGCCGCGCGCAGCAGGGCCGTCTCCACCGGGCGGTAGGTCATGTCCATGACCGCCGCGCCTTCGGGCAGGGCGTCGACCGGCGGCAGCGGCCCGCCGGCCGCCGCGTTCACCAGCACCCCGGCGCCGGCGAACGCGTCGTCAGCCTGGTTGAGCGCCCACGCGGACACGCGGGTCTTGAAGGCGAAGACCAGCTCTTCGGCCCGAGCCGCGGTGCGGTTGACGACGCGCACCTCGGGGCAGCCTGCGCCGAGC